>JAFGQJ010000069.1 GCA_016935715.1 Spirochaetales bacterium | reverse complement strand
TCGTCGTCGTTGATGAACACGCTGGCGGTGATGTGCATGGCGTTGCAGAGCAGCAGCCCCTCACGGATGCCGCTCTCGCTCAGAGCCTGCTGCACTTCCCCGGTGATGTTGATCAGCTCCCGCCGCCTGGAGGTGCTGAACCACAGCTCTTTTCGATAGCTCTTCATTCTCCCACCTTGCTCCAATCGGCAGCTGTTGTCAAAGACCCAAACCCGCCTGTGTCATCCCAGCCCGCGGCGGCCGCAGAAAGAGGCGCTGTACAACCGGGGTGCAATGGGCGATAGTTTCTGCAGGGAAGCCTGCTCGATGGATCTTCAGGTGCTGTACGAGGACAATCACCTCATCGCGGTGAACAAGAGGATCGGAGACCTGGTACAAGGCGACCGCAGCGGCGATCCGTGCCTCATCGATGCGGTGAAACGCTACATCAAGGAGAAGCACGGCAAGGGGGGCAACGTCTTCCTCGGGGTCGTGCATCGACTGGATCGTCCCACCAGCGGCGTGGTGCTGTTTGCCCGCACGAGCAAGGCTCTGCAGCGGCTCAACGGGCTGTTTCGTGAAAACCGGGTACGCAAGCTGTACTGGGCGGTGGTGAAGACCAGTCCGCCGAAACGCTCGGATACCCTGATCCACTATCTGGTGCGGAACGCGGCTCGCAACAAGTCCTATGTCCACGAGCACCCGGTGCAGGGGGGTAAGGAGGCCAGACTGAGCTACCGCTGGATTCTCAGCCTGCAGCGGTACCACCTGCTCGAGATCGATCTGCATACCGGCCGCCACCACCAGATCCGCGCCCAGCTGGCCGAGATCGGCTGTCCGGTCAAGGGCGACCTGAAGTACGGCTTCCCCCGCTCCGATCCGGAGGGGGGCATCCATCTCCATGCCCGCGAACTGGGCCTGGATCATCCGGTACGGAAAACCCCACTGCGGATCATCGCCGATCCACCCGCAGATGCGCTGTGGGACGCGATCCTGCACTCGCCGGCGCTCCCCGGCTCCGCTGGCCCGGGGTCCGGCGATGAGGCTGCGGCGCCCGAGGAGCCTGCCTGAGGGTCGGATCCGCCTGGAGGCGGGACCGGCAGCTTGCTCGACCGAGGGGCAGACCGCTATACTTTCAAGGAGGGAGCGTGTGCATGAGCCGGCCTGTTCGTTTCATTCTCAATGAGCTGCCGATGGACAGCTGTCTGCCGCCCGGCACGGTGGTGCTCGACTTCCTGCGGAGGGACCGGCGGCTGACCGGCACCAAGGAGGGCTGCCGCGAGGGCGACTGCGGCGCCTGCGCCGTTCTCCTGGGAGCACTGAGCGGCGGCGGGGATGGGGCGGTTTCCTACCGGGCGGTGAACTCCTGTCTGCTTCCCCTCGGTGATGTGGAGGGGAAGCACCTGGTGAGCATCGAGGGTCTCAACCCCCCCCGGCACGTCGGAGATGCACCGGAGCAGGTCTCCCTGACACCGGTTCAGCAGAAGCTGGTGGATCACGGGGCCATCCAGTGCGGTTTCTGTACACCCGGTTTCGTCATCTCCCTGACCGGGTATCTGCTGGGCCGGTACCCGTGGAGCTACAGGGAGGCGGTGGAGGCCGTGGCGGGGAACATCTGCCGCTGCACGGGCTACGCATCCATCAAGAGGGCCATCGCCGATCTCGTCGACCAGCTGGGCGCTGCAGTCCAGAGCCGTTTGGGAGGTTCGCCGGACGACAGGGAACGCTCCCACCTGCAGGCTCTGGTGGATCTGGGGGTCGTTCCGCAGTACTTCCTGGCCATCCCCGATCGACTCAGGTCGCTGGACGTTCCGCCTGGAGGGCAGGATCAGGGCGCAGGCCGCACGGTGGTGGCGGGAGGCACCGACCTGTTCGTTCAGAGGCCGCAGCAGCTGGTCGAAGAGCCCCTGAGCTTCCTGTCGGGCGCAGCCCGGCTGCGGCAGGTCCGCGTACAGGAGGAGCGCCTGTACCTGGGAGCGGGCATCACGATGGAAGAGGTGAGGCGGATTCCAGAGCTCGAAGAACGGCTGCCCGGGCTCGTCGAAGCGCTTCCCCTGGTCGCTTCCCTGCCCATCCGCAACCGGGCTACCCTGGGCGGCAATATCGTCAACGCCTCGCCGATCGGGGATCTCACCGTGATGCTCCTGGCACTGGGCGCGACGTTGGGGCTGAACAGGGACGGCAGCATCAGGGAGGTGCCGCTGGAGCGGTTTTTCAAGGGATACAAGCAGCTGGACCTGAAGGCGGGAGAGCGGCTGGAATGGATCGCCGTTCCCCTCGAAGAGGGGAGCTTCAGTTTCGAGAAGGTTTCCAGGCGGCGGCATCTGGATATCGCCAGCGTCAATTCAGCCGCCTGGATCCGCGTTCAGGGGGGGCATATCGAGGCGGTACGTCTGGCCGCCGGGGGGGTCGCCCCGGTCCCCCTGTTTCTGGCCCGCAGCTCGGCCTGCCTGGCCGGCCGGGGGCTCACGGATGAGCTGCTGGAGCAGGCATTGGATCTGGCCCAGGAGGAGATATCTCCCATCAGCGACGTGAGGGGCAGCGAACGGTACAAACGCCTGCTTCTCCGTCAGCTGCTCCTGGCCCATTTCCAGAAGCTCGTGTCGCAGCAGATGCACGGCGAGGTGTGGGTATGAAATTCGGTGATTTGGATCTTCACTCCCGCGGCCAGGCGCCCTTCGTCGATGACCTTCCCGAGCCGGAGGGAATGCTCTTTGCGGTGGTTCGAAGCTCCCCGGCGGCCCACGGCCGCATCAGGAGACTCGATACCGGACCCGCCGGGAATTCCGAAGGGGTACGCGCCGTGCTCACCGCCACGGACATTCCGGGAGTCAATCAGATCGGAACCCTCGTGGCCGATGAGCCGCTTCTGGCCGAGGATACAGTCGATTTTGTCGGGCAGCCCGTGGCGCTGGTACTGGCCGACTCCGAGCCGCATGCCAGGGCGGCGGCCGCCCGGATCGAGCTGGAGATCGAAGAGCTGCCGGCACTGCTGGATCCCCGGCAGGCCCGGCAGCGGGGAGAGTTGATCGTTCCGCCAAGGACATTCTGCCTCGGAGACGTGGATGCGGCCTGGAAGGAATGTGAGACAGTCATCGAAGGGACGGTGGAGTCCGGAGCCCAGGAGCACCTGTACCTGGAAACCCAGGGATCTCTGGCGCTCCCGGGAGAGCGGGGCAGCCTCAAGGTCATCTCTTCCACCCAGAGCCCGACCGCCGTTCAGAGGGTGATCGCCCGCATCCTGGGGACGGCCATGCATCGGGTGGAAGTGGAGGTGACCCGGCTGGGCGGTGCCTTCGGCGGCAAGGAGGATCAGGCCACCGCCTGGGCGGCCCTGGCCGCTCTCGGAGCGGTGCGCTGCGGGGCACCGGTCAAGCTGGTTCTCCACCGCCACGAGGACATGGCCTTGACGGGCAGACGCCACCCCTACAGCTCGGATTATCGGATCGGATTGAAAGCGGACGGCCGGGTCCTGGCCTACGAGGTGGAGTTCTATCAGAACGCGGGGGCGGCGGCGGACCTGTCTCCGGCGATCCTGGAACGTACCCTGTTTCACTGCGCCGGCAGCTATTTCATTCCCAATGTCAGGGCCACCGCCTATTGCTGCCGCACCAATCTTCCGCCCAACACCGCCTTCCGCGGTTTCGGGGGGCCGCAGGGGATGTTCGTGATAGAGGCGGCGCTGTTCAAAGCGGCCGCGGCCCTCGGGGTCGAGCCCGCGCAGCTCCAGGAGACCAATCTCCTTCGCGAGGGAGACACCTTCCCGTATGGGATGGCCGCCCGCCGCTGCAGCGCGCCGGCCTGCTGGCAGGAGGCGAAGTCCCGCTACGACTACGGGAAAGCCCGGGCGCGGGTGGAGGCGTTCAACGAGGCGCACGGCCTGCAGAAGAAGGGATTGGCCTTGATGCCCGTCTGTTTCGGGATTTCCTTCACCAACACGGTGCTGAACCAGGGAGGCGCGCTCGTCCACGTGTACACCGACGGCTCGGTCAGCGTGTCCACCGGAGCGGTGGAGATGGGGCAGGGAGTCAAGTACAAGATCCTCGAGGCGGCGGCGCGGGTGTTCTCCATCGACAGGAAGCGGGTCAAGGTGGAGAGCACCAGCACGATGAGGGTGGCCAACACCTCGCCCACAGCCGCCTCCACCGGGGCGGACCTGAACGGCAAAGCGACGGAGATCGCCTGCCGGGCGATCCTGGGCAGGCTCAGGGAGGCGGCGGCCGGGGAGCTGGGTCTGGAGGACCCCGAGGAGGTGGAAATCCGGGAAGAGCAGGTTCTGCGCCGCGGAGAGAAAACCGATCTGAGCTGGGATCGCCTCGTAGCCCTGGTGTACGACCGGAGGATCAATCTGTCCGCCCAGGCCCACTATGCGACGCCGGGGATTTATTTCGACAAGACAAGCGAGAAGGGGGAACCCTTCTCCTACCACGCATACGGTACCGCGCTGTGCGAGGTCACGGTGGACTGCCTGCGAGGGACCTGCGAAGTCGACTCTGTCCGGGTGGTTCATGACCTGGGCCCGAGCCTGGTTCCCCAGGTCGATCTCGGCCAGGCGGAAGGAGCGGTGGTCCAGGGCATCGGCTGGCTGACAGTAGAGGAGGTGCTGTACTCCGAGGAGGGACGGCTGCTTACCGGAACGCTCAGCACCTACAAGGTTCCCGATATCTACCACACGCCGGAACAGCTGGAGATTCATTTCCTCGAAGACTCGGAGAATCCGCTGGGCCTGTTTCACTCCAAGGCGATCGGGGAACCGCCGCTGATGTACGGGATCGGCGTGTACTATGCTCTGCTGGCGGCGGTGCAGGCCTTCAGGCCCGGGCTCGATCTTCCCGTGGTCGCCCCGATGACCCCCGAAAGGCTGCTCATGACCCTGTACGGGGACCGGTTGTCCGATCTCAAGGGGTTCGGGAGCACGATCAGGCGGGGGGTGAGCCGCTGATGGAGCGGTGTTCAGCCTCCAATATGGATGTTCGGGTATATATTAGTGTTGCAATAATGAACCGTTTCTGTTAGACT
>JAFGQJ010000362.1 GCA_016935715.1 Spirochaetales bacterium | reverse complement strand
TCGATCTTCGATCTTCGATGGCAGTCCTGCCGATAATCTTGTATACTGCTAAAGAAACATGATCATCTTCGACCAGGAGAAATTATCTGCGTTTTTCGATACCGTATCAAGGGGATTCGAGCGCAGCCCGCTGGAGATCGTCCTGGTCCTCCTGTCCTTCCTGGTTTTCATCGCCGTGCTGATCCTCATCTACCGGATACAGCGCCTCAGGGTTCGCCGTCAGCGCAGACAGATGGCGGATCGGCGCTACCGCCGGTTCGCCGACAGGCTCTCGCTGTCAACGGCTGAAGAAGAGCTGGTGAGGCGTATGTCCCGCTATCTCAAGGAGCCCGAAAAGAAGTACCTGATCCTGGCCAATCAACCCACCTTCAACTACTGCGCAGCCAAGCTGAGGCAAAACGACCCCGACTGCACCGCCGCCATCGCCGAGCTGCGCACCCGCCTTGCCTTCCGCCCGGACGGCCCGGAGCAGGTCCCCGTCTCCAGCACGGGGCTTCCCGCAGGGCAGGGGCTTCTGATTCTGGCCGGAGGCGAGCGCAGCGGCCGCAAGGCTCACGGGCGGGTACAGGCTCAGGAGCCCCGCTCCGCAGTCGTTCAGCTCATCGAAGCAGCTTCCCAGTTTCGGGAAGGAGAGCCGGTTCGGGTTTATTTTCAGAACCGCTCCGGGCTGTTCAGCTTCCGCAGCACGGTTCAGTCCGTGCACGGCGATACGCTGCGGTTGCAGCACGGGGAGGAAATAGAGCGTATCCAGAGAAGACGGTACTACCGCAGGAGGATCGCTCAACCTCTTGCTCTTCGCCGGGCCGGGTCGCAGGAGCGGCCGATCCGCTCGAACTTCTTCGACCTGGGCGGAAACGGAGCCAGCCTCAGGAATCCGGGAAAACGCTTCGGCCCGGGAGACGCCCTGGAGCTGATCTTTCTGGCAGCCGGGCAGCGGCTGAGCCTGGTCGCGGAAGTACTGCGTATCTCGAAGAACGGGGAGGTCCTGCACGTGCGCTTCGCCCCGATGCGGGAAAACACCCGGGACCGCATCATTGGATCGTTGTTCAAGGGCGCCGCTTCCGCCAGAGGCGGTCCGTGAGGGTACCCTGGGGCACGCGCACCCTCTACGTCAGCTGCAGCAACGACAAACAGTTCCGCGGTATCCGCAGACTGTTCGCTGAGCTGGCGAAGCCGTACGGCTCTCACCTTCTAGACTGGCAGCAGGGAACGGTGGATCTGCACCGGCGGCGGGTTCTCCGGCGGGTTCTCATCTCCGGCCACGCAACCGCGGAGCAGGCGGGGTTCGAGCTCTCTTCCTCCCGGGCTATGCGGCCCTCCAGCCTGAGCCTCCCCTCCGGTGCCCGGCTGTATCTGATGGGCTGCTACCAGGGCGGGGCGGCGCAGCGCCGGTCCTGGGCGGAGGGCAGCGGCATCGCGGTCGATGCGGTGTCGGGATGCTCCGGAGAGACGGAGAGCGCGGTGAGCACCTGCCTGCTTCTGCATGTCCTGGAGGAGGGGGCGGAGTCGATCGACCGCTGGTTCCCGGTGTGGGCGCTCTGCAACGACTCCTTCCGCCCCTTTTTCCCCATGATCCGCGCAACCTACGGCAGCCTCGGCGCGGACCCGCTGGCGGCTCTGAACCAGCTCAAGGCCCGGGAAAATCTGAAACCCCTGTTCCGGGATTTCGACGAGTACCTGGGCGTGATCGCCCGCCGGCCTTCCTACCTGGCAGACCTCGTTTAGACCCTTCCCGCCTGAGGCTCGGCGGCCGCGGCCTTCGCCTTGCTTTTTTTCTCGATTTGTCGTGAAATGATCCCAGACGTGCAATGGCCGTACACTCGCAACAGCCACACAGGAGGAGGACCATGGAGAGCTACAGAAAAGAAATCGTGAGCAAACCCGCCAGACCCGATCTGCCGTACAGCCCGGCGGTGAGCTGCGGACCCCTGGTGTTCATCTCCGGCAGCGTGGGCAGGGATCCCGCCACCGGGGAGATCGCCAGGAATGACATCGGCGGCCAGACCCGGCAGACGATGCGGAACATCGACGCCCAGCTGAAGAAGGCGGGCAGCGGCTTCGAGCACGCTCTGAAGGCCACGATCTTCATCACCGACATGGACAAGTTCGCCGACATGAATGCGGCCTACGCCTCGTTTTTCGACGGCGCTCCGCCGGCGCGAAGCTGCGTGGAGGTAGCCAGGCTGCCCGATCCCGAAGCCATCGTGGAGATCGAGCTGATCGCCCTGCGACCCTGAGCCCCGGCTCGCCGGCATTTGTATGTCTTCGACACTCGTCTACGGAAAGTATCTGGTCGCCGATGCGGACACGGTGATCACCTCCGGCGCCCTGTACATCGAGGGAAACACGATCGTGGATATCGGCACCTACGCCGAGCTCACCCGGAAATACAACGCCGACAGGATCCTGGGATCCGCGGAGACGCTGATCATTCCCGGCCTGGTCAACGCCCACAGCCACGGCAAGGGGCTGACCGACTTCCAGCGAGGACAGGTGGACGACACCCTGGAGACCTGGAAGTGGCGCAGCTTTCCCCCGATCGACCCGTATCTGGACACCTGCTGGACCTGCCTGCAGCTGCTGCAGGGCGGCGTTACCACCACGATGCACAACCACGGCCTGGTCGATCCGAAGGGCTATGCGGAGGAGTTCGAGTCGGTCCTGGCGGCCTACCGGCGCTGCGGGCTGCGGGTGGCTTTCGCACCCAGCCTCAGCACGGAGAACGTTTTTACCTACGGGGAGGACGGTAAATTTGTGGAGAACCTGCCACCGGAGCTGCGCGGACTGTGCCAGCAGATCCTGGCGGGTTCGGCCGTTTTCGGAGAAAAGGAGTACTTCGAATCTGTGCGGCGGCTGCACAGCAAGCACACCGGAGCGCAGGTGCAGATCCTGCACGGACCGGTCTCTCCCCAGTGGGTCCGGCGGGAAGCCCTGGAGCGGATACGGGAAGAGGCAAGCGAGCTGGGCATCCGCATCCATACCCACGTGCAGCAGACGCGGCTGCAGCAGCTGTACGGCCTCAGGCGCTTCGGAAAATCCCTGATCACCTACATGGCCGACATCGGTTTCCTGGCCGGGGATGTCACCTGCGGGCACTGCGTTTGGATCACCGAACAGGACATAGAGACGCTTCGCCGCTGCGGAGCTTCGGTCACTCACCATCCCGGCTGCAACCTTCGCGTCCGCAACGGGATCAGCCCGGTGTTCGAGCTGGAGCGCAGGGCTGTGACCGTGGCCATCGGCATGGACGAGAAGGAACTGGACGACGACAAGGACTACCTGGCGGAGCTGCGCCTGGCGGCCAGGCTCCACAGGCTGTCGTCGCACCGGCTGGATTCCCCGTGCCTGAGCTCCCGCGACATCTTCCGCATGGGAACCAGCAACGGGGCGATGGTGCTGGGTTTCGACGGCTGGGTCGGCACGCTGCAGCGGGGCAAACGGGCGGATGCGGTCCTCATAGATCTGGAGGCGGTCTGCGAACCCTTTACCTACGAGGGGCACGACCCGCTTGATCTGCTCCTCTACAGGGCGAAGGGCGCCCACGTCCGCACCGTGATGGTCGATGGAGAGGTGCTGGTGGAGGGGGGGCAATTCACCCGCATCGATCGAGAGGAGGTGGTGCGCAAGCTTCGGGAGGCTATCCCGGAGGATTACGGCGAGCAGTTCGAAACCCGCAACCGGCTGATGGGTCGGCTGCGCAGGGAAATCGCCGAGCATTTCCGTCCGTGGCACGAGGAGATCGAAGGGCGAGAGACGGACCCCTTCTACCACATGAACAGCAGGATCTGATCAGCCCCCCAGATCCCAGCCGAAGGAAAGCTCGGCCATGGCGAAGATCATCAGCTCTTCCCACCAGAAATCGTAGGACGCTCCCACGTGGGCTCCCACGTTCAGGAACCTCTTCCTGCCCACGGTGCGCCAGCGGTAGCCCACGTTGCCGAATATGTTGGCGACCGTCTCTTCGAATGGGACCTCTCCCCCCGCCTCGATCTCCAAACCGCCGCCGTAGTACAGTCGGTTCGCATTCAGCTGACTGATGTCCATGAAGTGCAGTACGGTAAGCCCGAAGGCCGGCGTGTAGATGTAGGTGTCATCGGGGTAGATGATCCAGTTCAGGGCACCCAGCCCGTCCAGGCGGATGTGCGGTACCAGAAACAGGTCCTCGGCCACGGCAAAGCCGAAAGCCACGGATGGTCCCCATTGGAGAAAACCTAGAAGGTTGACGCTGACATAGCGCGGGGACAGGGGTGGATCCTCCCCGGCCTCGGCGCTTTGCCCGGCGGTCCTTTCCGGGGCCCGCTCCACGGTCTGCTCCGCAATCCTCTCCACGTCCGTCATCTTGACGACGTAGATGGTGCCGTCTTCGGCTTCGATCTTGATGCGTTCTTCGGGGTAGGTTTCCCTCTCGACGATTTTACCCCGGATGACCTGTCCGTCCACCAGATACACGACGTCGATGGTCTCCTGTGCGGCCATGGCTGAAGCGCTGAACAGCAGAAGCACCAGGGCAACCCAGATCGTTTTCATGATACCCTCCTTTGGCGCTGATGCTTATAGATGATAAAGCAGGTAAGAGAAGAGTTCAAGCAAAAGAATCGCTTCGGTGCCCCAGGGCCCGGGATATTTCCGCGGCTGCCTGCCGCACCGTGGCGGAAAGAGAGGGAATTGTTTCGGGATTGACCCGGGTGGCAGGGCCCATGACCGAGATCGCCCCTACCAGGGCACCCTCCCTGCCGAGGATCGGCGCGGCCACACAACGGCCTCCCGGCTCGGTTTCCTCGTCATCGATCGCGCAACCCTGCTCGCGTACCCGCCTCAGCTCATCGCGCAGCTGCTGCCGATCGGTGATCGTCTTTTCCGTCAGGGCGATCAGATCGATCTTGCTCAGGATCTCGGCGAGCCGCTCATCGGGTTGACAGCTCAAAAGTACCTTGCCCGCCGCCGAGCAGTGGAGTCCGAGGGGAGCACCGACCGCAGGCACACCGCGGATGATGCTGTCGCTGACCACCTGATCCACGTATACTGCGTGATTCCTGTCCAAAAACACGAGATTGGCGGTCTCGCCGCTGCTGCGGGACAGCTTCTGGAGAAAGGGATGTATGAACTCGACGATGTCGAAAACCCTGTTGGCCGCCTGGCCGAGATAGATCAACGCCCAACCCAGGCTGTAGCGGCGGCTGTGCTCGTCCTGCCGCACGAAGTTGTGTTTTTTCAATGTATTCAACAGGCGAAGCAGGGTCGTCTTGGGCATGTCCAGCTGCTGCGTAAGGGTCGCCAGGTCGATATCCCGTTCGATTCTGGTGAGATGTTCCAGAATGGTCAGGGCCTTATCGAGGGCGCGTACCGAATTTTCTCTCGTATCTTGCCTGTTCCTGCTCATGAACGAATACCCATCCTCTTTCTGCGGCGCTACAGGATCTTGCTGAGGAATTCCTTCGTACGGGGGTGCTCCGGCGCATCGAAGACTTTGTCCGGGGTGTTGTCCTCGAGGATAAGCCCGTGATCGAGAACGGAGACCCGGGTGGCCGCTTTGCGGGCGAAGCCCATCTCATGGGTCACAACGATCATGGTCATGCCCTTTTCCGCCAGGTCGATCATCGTATCGAGCACCTCTCCGATGAGCTCCGGATCGAGGGCGGAGGTGGGCTCGTCGAAGAGCATGAGCTTCGGATTCATCGACAGAGCCCGGGCAATGGCGACCCGCTGCTGCTGGCCTCCGGACAGCTCTTTCGGCTTACTGTCGGCCTTGTTTTCCAGACCCACCTGGCGGAGCATTTCTCTGGCCCGCTGCTCCGCTTCCTTCTTCCGCATCTTCCTGACCTTGCTCAGAGCCAGGGTGCAGTTTTCCAGGGCATTCAGATGAGGAAAGAGGTTGAAACTCTGGAAGACCATGCCGATCTCGCTGCGCATGTAGTTCAGGTTCACGCCGTGACTGGTGATCTCCTCTCCGTCGATGAAGATCCGACCGCTGGTCGGCTCCTCGAGCCTGTTGATGCAGCGAAGGAGCGTACTCTTTCCCGCTCCCGAGGGCCCCAGCAGGCAGACAACGTCCTGGCGCCGAATGCTCATGTTGATGCCTTTCAGGACCTCGTTCCTGCCGAAGTACTTGTGCAGATTGTCTATTTCCACCAGAACCTTGTTCATAGTTTTTTTCTACCTGTCACTTTGCGAACCTTCTCTCCAGATACCCCGTAAGGCGGACAAGCGGCCAGAGGAGTACCAGAAAGATCAGAGCCGCCATGATAAGAGGAGTCGGATTGGCCAGAGAGCCGTGAGCCTGCTGAGCCTGTTTCATCAGCTCCGGCAGGGCGATAACGGAGGCCAGCACGGTGGTCTTGATGAGCTCCAGCGCATTGCTGGTTGCCGGGGGCAGCACAACCTGTATTGACTGGGGAAGAATCACGGAGAACGTGGTCTGGGTGAAACTCAGACCCAGGGCCCGGGCCGCTTCGGTCTGTCCCTTGTCGATCGACTCGATTCCGGCTCGGAAGATCTCCTCGAAATAGGCGCCGCCGTTTATCGTGAGGGCCACAACGGCGGACCAGTAGCGGGGCAGGGAAATCCCGAAATAGGGCCAGGTGAAATACACCAGCATGAACAGCACGATCGTGGGAAGCGCCCGGAACAAATCCACGTAGATGATGATGAGGACGTCGAGAAAGCGTATGCGCAGGCTTCGAATCACCGCAAGAAACAGACCCACCAGGACGGCGAACAGGAGAGAGACAAAGGCCAGCTTGAGGGTAACCTGGAGCCCCAACCAGAGAAGGTAGCGGGCCCTGATCATGACCTCTACGTTGAAAAAATTGTAAATGATCGATTCCACCAGTCCTACCTCCTCACTCGGCCAGCTTCTTCTCGACGTACATCGAAAGCCGCACCAGCGGCAGAAACAGCAGGGTGAACAGCAGGGCGGCTGAAAACAGCGGGGTCGGATTGGCGTACAGCGACTGGGCTGCCCTGGCCTTTTTGAGAAGATCGGCGACTCCGATGACCGAAGCCAGGCTGACGTCCTTGGTGACTGCGATCATCCTGCTGGTCAGGGGCGGAAGAGCGATTTTCAAGGCCTGGGGAATGACCACGTAAGCCATCGACTTGAGATAGGAGAGGCCCAGGGAACGGGCGGCCTCTATCTGTCCCCGGTCGATCGCTTCGATGGTGGCCCGGAAGATCTCCTCCGCGAAAGCAGAAAGAATCACCACGAAGGTGAGAACCGCGGCCCAGAAACGCGGAATCGTGATGTTGATGAAAGGCAGGGCGTAGTAGACCACGACCAGAGTAACCAGGGGCGGGATGGCACGCAGCACGTCGACGTAGACGACCAGTGGTAAATTTAGAATACGCAGGAGCGGCGATTTCCCGGCTTGCCTGATGGTTACGCGGATGACGGCAAGAACCAGGCCCAGAACGAAGCCCAGAGACAGGCTCAGGGCTGCGATCTCCACGGTTACCAGAAGTCCGCCAAGGAGTTCGGGGAGAGTGATGATAAAAAACTTGAAATTGAAGAAATAGTAGAACAGATCACGGAAGTTCATGGTTCAGGTATTGCTCATTTTCTTCGCAAGCTCCTTCCTCCGGACGCTGCGTCCGGAGGAAGGAACTGCCGGCTCTTCTGCCCCTGCTATTCCTTGTAACCGGGCATACCGGGAGGGCCGTAACCGGGGTACTCATTGACTACCGCGCTGTCCTTCGGTGGATCGTCCCCGAACCACTTGACGTAGAGTTTCTTCAGGGTCCCGTTCTTCTTCAGCTTGACGAGAGCATCCTCCAGGACATCGCGGTACGGATCTCCCTTGCGCAGGGGAAGAGCGTACTGCTCGCCGGTTGGAATGAGGATCGCACTGACCAGCTCTTTCTTGTCCGCTGCATAGTGACCGACGGCGTCGCGGTCGCCGATGACGCCGTCGATGCGGCCGACCTGGACTGCCTGGGCGGCTGAAGGCATGGCATCATACTCGTCGATCTGGAAACCGTACCTGCTCTGGTTGTCCTGCAGCCAGGCATGACCCGATGAGCCCGTGTTCACACCGATCGTCCTGCCCTTGAGGTCCTCCAGCGTCTTGATGCTGTTCTTGTCCTTCACGTTTACCGCAATCAGCTCTGCGGTGTCCATGTAGGGCTCGGTAAAATCCATCTGCTCGGCCCGCTCTTTCCTCACGTTGGTCGGAGCCACGATGTATTCGACCTTCTTGGCAAACAGGGCAGCGAAAATGCCGGACCATTCGACGTCCACGATCTCCGCACCGGGGCGTCCCAGCTCTTCAGCCAGGGCGTTTGCCAGATCAACGGCAAATCCTTCGGGCTCGCCCCTGTCGTTCAAGTAGGCGAAAGGCACGAAACCCATGTCGACGGCTGCCTTCATCGGCTCGTCTGCCGGATGGTCTGGGAAACCACCGGGGGCCTCCTTCTTGGCGCCGGCAAACAGCAGCCCACCGAGTAGTAGAAGCAGGACGACCAAACATCCCTTCTTCATCTGCACACCTCCCTCTTGTGATATTTTTTTCATCGGCCCGGGCGACGAAGTCACCGCAAACCGATGTTTTTCCGAAACGGAGTTCCAAATTCGAGCATACATGTTTTTGTAAAATCAGCAAAGCATATCATCACATTTCCTGTTCACTTTCCTGTTCACTTTGAGTCATAGCCTGCTCCAGAATACGCAGCCCCGTATCGATAATCTCCCGGGTGCAGTTGAGGGGAGGAGCGATGCGGATGCAGGCGGCGGAAAAAGCGCCCATTACCATCGTGTAGAGACCGTTCTCCAGGCAACGGGCGCAGATCCGCTGCGCCGCCGCTGCGGCTGGTTCCCTGGTTTCCCTGTTTCGGACGATTTCCGCCGTGCACAGAAGTCCCTTGCCGCGCACGTCGCCGATAAGGGGATGGATCTCTTTCATCCTCTCCAGCCTCTGCATGAGATAGGCGCCCTGATTCCTGCAGTTCTCGAGAAGCTTCTCCTGCTCCAGGACCCGGATCGTGGCCAGAGCGGCGGCGCAGCCGAGCGCGTTTGCCTCCAGGGTGAAGCTCTGGTGGAAAGAGCCAAACTGAGGTCGTTGGGGCGAGACAAGCAGATCTTTTCGGGCCACCAGAGCGCTCAGGGGGATGCCCGAAGCAAGCGGCTTTCCCAGGCAGGTGATGTCCGGCTCAATTCCGAAATGCTCCAGGGCGAACCACTTGCCCGTGCGTCCGAGTCCGGTCTGGACCTCGTCCGCGATCAGAAGAATCCCGTACCGGTCGCAGATACGTTTCAAGCCGGTGAAATATTCGGGCGGCGGAACGACCCAGCCCATATCTCCGAATATGGGCTCCACGATAACCGCCGCCACTTCATCCGGCGGGCAGTAGCTTGTGAACATGGTCGACTCCACGTAGTCCAGACACTGTACGCCGCAGGCCGGGTATTCCAGCTCAAAGGGACAGCGGTAACAGTAGGGAGGCGGTATTTTCACCAGCTCCCCGGCAGGGTGGAAACCGCGTACGAGGCGGCTGAAAGCGGAGCTTGCCGAGAGCGCCCCGTGGGTCTGCCCGTGATAGGCGCCGGCGACGCAGAGAATATAAGGCCTGTTGGTGGCCCACCAGGCCAGCTTGAGGGCTCCATCCACGCAATCCGAGCCGGAAGTACCAAAAAGAACCTTCTTCTGATATTTCCCCGGAGTCAGCGCGGAGAGCTTCTCTTCCAAAGAGAAGCGGTTTTCCGTCGCACCCAATATCACCCTGTCTATCTGCTCTTTCAGGATCCGGACGATCTCCGGATGACGATGCCCGATATTGGCCACGGTCTTGCCGGAAATGAAATCCAGATACACATTGCCGTCGACATCCTCTATCCAGGGGCCGTCGGCTCTGATCACGGGAATACCCCATATGGGGGGAAACGGCGTCAGTTCGTCGCCGCTTCTCTTCAGGAGCGCCCGGGTCCTGGGCCCCGGAGGTTTGACCCTTATACGGGGCCCGCTCAGGGGATTCGA
>JAFGQJ010000361.1 GCA_016935715.1 Spirochaetales bacterium | reverse complement strand
TGCCGGGGCAAGGGGCCCTGGGGAGCAGCGGGACGGCGGCAATCGTCGACAGATCCGGGGACGCTATCCGCGACCGCTGCGCCGTGTTCGGCATCTGGGGCGTGGACAAGCCGGCCGAGTACGTGTACCTGGGACTGCACAACCTCCAGCACCGGGGCCAGGAATCCAGCGGGATCGTGAGCGCCACCCAGCGCAAATTCCACAGTCACTACGGCATGGGCATCGTCAACGAGATCTTCACCGAGAGGATGCTGCACGAGCTCAACGGCCGCGGAGCGATCGGGCACAACCGCTACTCCACCCTGGGCTCCTCCTCCCTGGAAAACGCCCAGCCCCTGATCGCCCAGACGCAGCACGGCCCCGTGGCCATCGCCCATAACGGGCAGTTCGCCAACTGCAATGCCCTGAGAGCCCGGCTGCAGAGGGAGGGCTGCATCTTCAGTTCGGACAGCGACACCGAGATCATCCTGCACAACTACGCCCGCTCGAGCGAAACCTCGGTCGAGAAGATCGTTGCCGCCTGCTTCGCCGAGGTCAAACCGGCCTATTCGATCGTCATGCTCACCCTCAACGAGCTGATCGCCGTGCGCGACCCTTCGGGGGTTCGACCCCTGGTGTTCGGCAAGGTCGGCAGGGCCTTCGTGGTGGCCTCGGAGACCGTGGCCTTCGACATCATCCGGGCCGAGTACCTCGGCGAGGTGGAGCCCGGAGAGATGCTGATCATCAACGACGGGGGTCTGCAGCGCCACCGTCTCTTCCCCCCGGGGCAGCAGCTGCGCTGCATCTTCGAGCACATCTACTTCGCCCGCCCGGACAGCTTCCTGTTCGGCAGCCGGCACACGACCGGGGATATCCGCAAAGAGTTCGGGCGCCAGCTGTGGCGGGAGCACCCGGTGGAAGCGGACGTCGTGATCCCGGTTCCCGATTCCAGCACCTTCGCCGCCATGGGCTTCAGCGAGGCTTCCGGCATTCCCTTCGACTTCGGGCTGGTGCGCAGCCACTACATCGGCCGCACCTTCATCGAGCCCACCCAGGCCATCCGGGACGCCAAGGTGCGCAAGAAGTACAACCCCAACCGTTCGGTGCTGCTGAACAGGCGGGTGGTTCTGGTGGAGGATTCGATCGTGCGGGGAACCACGCTCAAGAACATCATCCGCATCATTCGGGATTTCGGAGCCCGGGAGGTGCACGTGCGGGTCAGCTCGCCCCCCTACAGGTTCAGCTGCTACCTGGGCATCGACACCGCTGAAACGAAGCGGCTGATCGCCCACAGCAAGTCCGTCGACAGGATCCGTGCGTTCCTGGGGGCCGATTCCCTGGGCTACCTCAGCCAGGAGGGCATGCTGGCCAACCGGCTTCTGGAGGGAGGGTTCTGCACCTACTGCTTCAACGGCGAGACCCGCATCTCCCGCAGGTAGGGGGCTTCATCGAGCCGCGCACTACAATCCCGTGATGGGGCTCGGTGCCCCGCACTCCCGGCAGCGTCCGTCTTCGATTCCCTTGACCGAAACCGAGTAGCCCCGCCGCCGCACCAGGAGGCTGCCGCAGTTGGCGCAGCTGGTGCTGGTTTCCTCTACGCCCACGTTCCCCAGGTACACGTAGTGCAGGTGCTTCCGGGCCGCCTCCGCCAGTCTATGCAGAGTCGACGGCGGGGTGGGGGGGATCGTGTATTTGTACTGGGGGTAGTAGGCGGACAGGTGGTAGGGGATATCGGGGCTGAGCGAGGCCAGGAAGCGGGCGATCGCTTCGATCTCCTCCCGGCTGTCGTTCTTCGTGGGGATGACGAGCGTGGTCACCTCCAGGCTGGTCCTGCCGCAGGCCTGCCGGAGGAATCGCTTCACCTCCTCGACCCTACCGCCGATCTCCTGCCGGTAGAAATCGTCACTCCAGCTCTTGAAGTCGATGTTGGCCGCATCCATCAGCTCCAGCAGCTCTTCCGCAGGCTCGGGATTGATGTAGCCGTTGGAGACCAGCACGTTCTTCAGGCCCCGCTCCCGAGCCAGGGACGCCGTGTCCAGGACGTACTCCAGGTGCACGATCGGCTCCGAGTAGGTGTAGGCGATACCGAAGGAGCCCCGCTGCTCGCAGAGCTCGACCAGCTGCTGCGGGCCCACGTAATCGGTCGGATAGGAGGTGCCGTGGGCGATGTGGTGGTTCTGGCAGAAGGGACAGTGGAATGAGCAGCCCACGAAGCCGATGGAGAGGATCGAGCTGCCGGGGTGGAAGTGGTAGAGGGGCTTCTTCTCGATCGGGTCCACGGCCACGGCGGACAGCTGCCCGTAGAAGGGCAGCTCCAGCGTACCGCCCCGGTTCGAGCGAACCCGGCAGACTCCGAACCTGCCGGGCGCGATCAGGCAGTTGTGGGGACAGAGGCGACACTGAACCTTTTCATTGTCCGCCGCTTCGAAGAATCGGGGATTCATGGTACCAGTGTATCTCCGTCTGCCCGTCGAATACAACACGAGTCCCTACAGCGGCAGCCAGGTACCCAGTCCCTTTTCCACCGCCCTCCTGAACACCAGCGGAGCGGTGGCCATGTCGTCGATGGCCAGTCCAAGGTTGCAGGCCGCGGTCCGTTCCGATGCCGTCTCCCGTCCAGGCTTCCTGCCGGTGACCAGCTCTGCCAACTCCGCGTAAACAGGAGGGATCGCCTGGAAGTAGCCCAGGCTCCGGTAGTGCTCCAGCTGGGGGACATCGTCGGTGATGAACTTGTCGAATTCCTTCAGGGCTTCTCCGCTCCAGTAGGAATCGAAATCCACCAGCGACGCGAAGGCCCCTTCCGACAGCCAGCCGGCGCGGATGGTGGCGTGGGGCGGCCGCACGATCGGACCGGCGGTGACGACCATGTCCGCGCCCTCCACCGCCCGCCGCGGCTCGGCGGCCTTCACCACTTCGATCTCCGGCCACCTTTCCCGCACCCGCCGCTCGTAGCGTTCCAGCTGCCCGGCGTCGACGTCGTAGGCCGCCACCCGCCGGATCGGGAACAGGACCTTGAGGGCTTCCAGGTTGCTGAATCCCTGCACGCCGGCGCCCAGCACGGCGAGGGACTCGGAGTCCCGCCGGGCCAGGCAGCGCGCGGCCACCGCGGTGGCCGCCCCGGTGCGCATGGCCGTGATCCAGAGGCAGTCCATCACCGCCAGCGGCAGGCCCGTGTCCGGGTCATTGAGGATGATCAGGCCGCTGATGTAGGGCAGTCCACGCCTGCTGTTCTCCGGATAACCCGCCACCCACTTGATGCCGACGGCGCCGGTGGCCTCGATATAGGCCGGCATGGCGTGGATGAAGGCATTGGGCCGGGAGTGGACACCCGGCTTGGGGGGCATCTCCACCCTGCCTTCCCCCTTCTCCCTGAAGGCCTGCTCCACCGCCTCGATCACGTCGGCCATCGTGAGCCCGGTTTCGGCCACCTCCCGCTGGCTGAGGTACAGTATTCGCTGCTCGTTCATGATTCTTCTGTATTAGCACAATTGGGTAGGTAGTACAAACCCCTTTACTCGGCTTGAATCGCCAAGCGGGAGACAAATCCGGCAGCCCATTCGCAACTCTTTCAAATCCGCTGCTCACTCCTTGCCGGACAGCAATCGGCTGTAATAGCTGTTCAGGGTGTAGAAAGGCGCCAGCGGATTGTGCCCGGTGACACGGTCCTTTGCCGCCAGCACCGTGGTCGGGGCATCGGCGTATTTGAAGAACAGCGAGTCGTGACCAACGCACAGTCCCAATACCACGTTGAACTCCGTCCCGGCGTCATTGAGGATCTTCGCCTGTGCGACGGGATTGCACATGGGCTCGAATTCCCCGATCCTGATCTTCTGTTCGTCCTTAATGCCGATATGTTCTTTGGGTACGCAGCCCGCTTTGCAGATTGCCGAGACGATCTCGAAACCCTGGCTCCGCAGGACCCGGTCTACCAACAGGGCCTCTCGCTTCAAACCGCTGCAGAACGCCAGCCCCAAACGCCGATAACCCATCCGATGCGCGAACTCGCAAATCTCCTGAATCCGCGGTTTGACCGGCTTGCGGACAAAAGGCTTCTTGTCGCGGTCGGCGAAGCACTCCGCCTCCTGGATGGAAGCTTGCAGCGCGAAGGCGGCGACATCCTTCTTCTGGTATTCCTTTCTGGACTCCGCGACCACCTGCTTCTTGAGCAGAGTGGGGCAACCCTTGATTCCCTTGCCGCCTGGGACCCGGCAGGCACGTTCCTGTTCTTCGATGTCGCACTGACTGCAATTCGGCAACGGAGTCTCTGACATGTTCGCTCTCCTGTTCTACCCTGTACCGGGTTTTCTTCGTGACGCGCCCATCCGCCAGCCGGCAGCTGTTCTCTCAGATTGCCGCCTGATGTGAATCTTGTCTTCTCAATTACCGCTTACCGCTCCGCCGCGTTTTCCACGTGCTCCAAGACCGTGCGGATTTCCTCGAAGGCCTCTGCCTGCAGCGGACTGAGAGGGGCAACCGGATCACCGACATCGAAGCCCTGGAGCTTTAGCCCGGCTTTGATGCAGGCGGCCAGGTTATAGCGCTTGAATACTCGATTGACTTCCCAAAGCACCCTCTGCAAAGCCATCGCCTCATCCCACTTTCTTTGCACTGCCAACTCGTACAGGCGGACGCTCTGCCGTGGTATCAGGCACGCCGGGCCAGCCATCCAACCTACACCACCCATCATCATGACGAACAGGGGAACGTCAGCAGAGGCGCTGAATATGCTGATTCTGTTTCCCAGACGGTTCATGATGCTGAGCAGCCTGCCGGTCCGCCCGGACGCGTCCTTCAGGTACAGGATGTTGGGCAACTCGCAGAGCTTCTCCAGAGCCCCGACGCTCAGGTCGACCCTCGAGAAGTTGGGGTTGGTATAGAGAACCACGGGACAGGACACGGATTGCGCGATGCCTTTGAAGTAGGCAATGACCTGCGAGTCATCCACGGGGAAGTAGGTGTCCATGATCGCGAGGACTCCGGCGGCGCCGAGGGCCTCGTATTCCCTTGCCTGACAGGCAGCTTCGCTCGTGGCAGCGTGACATACCCCTGCGATCACGGGAACACGCCCGTGAGCGGCTCGAGCAACGGTCTGCACAACTGTCCTGCGCTGCGAACGGTTGAGATATGCGAACTCCCCCGTGCTGCCGAGGGCCGTCAGTCCGTGGACTCCGCTTTGGATGAGATGCTCGACCAGGGCCGACAGAACCTGCTCGTTCACCGAGCCGTCGCTGCGGATGGGTGTCACGAGATAGGGGTAGATCCCCCGGAACTTCAGCTGCACGCCTGCCTCCCGCGATCCTCGGGCTCCGGTGTCACCAATTTCGCAGGTCGAGACAACAGTGCATCCTCCGCTGTTCTGCGATGTCCGAACGCAACACGGCCATTAGAGTTCTCCAATTCTCTGGCAGGTACTGCGAAGCACCATGCTCGGGCGCAGGACAATCTGCTGGGGCGCGGCGATCCGTTCATTCACGAGGTCCAACAGCATGATCATCGCGTTTCGGCCCATCTCGTAGATGGGCTGCGCCACCGTAGTCAAACCCATCGTCGATGCAAACGGGATGTCGTCGTATCCAACGAGGGAAACCTTCCCGGGAATATCGATGCCCGCTTCCTTGAGTGCCTGGAACGCACCGAAGGCCATGGTGTCGTTGGCCGAAAAGATGGCCGTAAAGGGTAGTGGACCCTGGGCTGTCCTCCTGGTCTCCTCATAGGCCTCGGAAAAATGGAAACCGCCGTTGATGACCAGCTGCTCATCGTATTCGATCCCAGCCTCCTGCAAGGCTTTTTGGTAACCCTGCAGCCTGTCAAGGCCGGTATTCAGGTTAGCTGGGCCCGCCAGGTGCAGAATCCTCCTGTGACCCATGTTGATCAGGTATTTCACCGCCTGGTAGGCACCTTCCAGGTTGTCCGCGGAAACCGTGCAGCTTTGCTCGTTGTTGATCATTCTATCGAGCAAGACGAGAGGAAAGTGATCCGTTACGAGCTCATCGATTCTCCGGTTTTCCCCAACGGATGGAACAACGACCATCCCTTCCACTTCGAAGTCCAGCAGTTTATCGATGTTTTCGGTCTCTCCCTTGAGGCTGTCCTCCGAGTCACAGAAGATGATGTGGTAGCCCTGGATCTTGGACACATTTTCTATGCCCTTGGTGAGCAGCGGGAAGAAAGGATTGAGTATATCCGGCACGATGAGACCAACGACGCGGGTCTTCCTGGCCCGCCGCTGCGGTTTCCCGTAGTCCAACCTCCTGGCCACGTCCCTCACCTTCTCGCGAACTTCGGAGGAGACGCTGGCCTCATCATTCAGGACACGGGAAACCGTTGCCACAGATACCCCCGCCTTTGCGGCGATGGTGCTCAAAGTTACTTTCGCACTGCTCATGTTCATTTGTAGAATAGAAAAAAACTGAAGAGTTTGCAAGCTCTTTTTTCGCAAAATTTCATAAAAAGACTTGCAAAAATAAATATTTCTGCTATAATTTCTGCAACATTACAATCCCAAGGAGGAAAAAAAGTGAAGCGTGTTTTAATGCTGACGGCACTCTTTCTCATAGTCGGTGGGTTCGCCTTCGCCGGCGGAGAGCAGGAGGCTGCGACATCGGAATCCACGGGAAAAACCCAGATTACCTTTCTGTCCAACGCCTCTTTCCCCTACGACCAGGCGGTACCGAAGATGATCGGGATGTTCGAGCAGGAGTATCCGAACATCAGCGTACAGGCGGACTACAATCCCTATCGGAAGATCCTCGAGATCGTGGAGCTGAAGCTTGGAGCGAAAGAGGACGTTCCCGACGTGCTGTTCACCGACGTTCCACTGGTTTCCGCGTATGCGGTGAAGGGGTACATCGATCAGCTGGACAGCTACTTCAGCAAGCAGGAGATAAACGACTGGGTCCAACCGGCTTTGGAAGCTTCCACGATCGACGGAAAGCTAATGACGGCCCCTCTGAACAACTCCACGCAGCTTCTGTACTACAACACCAAATTCTTCGAGGAAGCCGGTTTGCCCATGCTCGGCAAGAAACCTGAGGACCGCATCACCTGGGAGCAGCTGGCGGAGATGGGTAAGAAGCTGACAAAGGATAACGACGGGGACGGTACGCCGGAGGTATGGGGCGTCTCGATTTCGCAGGTGAGCCGACCTTACCAGATGCTGGCAATGGCGGAGTCCAAAGGCGCTCTTCCGATCAGCAAGGACGGTCTCAGGACCCAGGGGATCATCGATACCCCCGAGTGGGTCAACGCCTACACCTATTTCCAGAATCTCTTCAACGCGTGGAAGATCGCTCCGAAGGGCGTAAGCTCCTCAGACATGACGAATTACTTTCGGAGCCTGAAGGTGGCAACCCATATCGGCATCGACTTTTCAGCCTCCGATTTCGTGAAAGTCGAGGGCCTGGATTGGGACTATGCCCCTTATCCCTACTTCGAGGGCGGCGTAGCGGCGACCCCGACGGGAAGCTGGCACCTGGGCTTGAACAAGTACTCGACGAAGAAGGATGCGGGCATCAAATGGCTGCGCTACCTGACCACCGCCCCCGGGGCCGTGGAGTGGTTCAAGGCGGACCGGCACCTGCCTCCGAACAAGAAGTCCCTGCAGTACATCCAGCAGGATCCCATGTACGACGAATGGCCATTCAACCTGTACGATCTGGCCATGTACGAATCCGAGAATACGGCCGTTCCCAGACCCATAACCCCGGGCTACCTGGAGTACGAGCAATTGCTGACCAACGCCTTCGAAGATATCCGTAATGGTGCGGACGTCAAGTCGACCCTCGCCGAGGCGGCCGTGCGCATCGACCGATTGCTGGAGAAGTACAAGTAGTGTCTTTCGCAGTTGGAGGACCTTTCATTTTAAGGTTCTCTCGCTTGAGCAACTGAGCCGCTGCTTGTTATCATACCGGTGAGAGAGGCCCTGACCACCTCCCTCACCGGATTTTCACATACCCTGTCGAGGTGAACGAATGCTCGTTTCGCGCAAGGAAAGGATCATTCCCTACCTGTTTTTGTTCCCCGCTTTCGTGGGTCTGATCCTGTTCAAACTCTACCCGATCCTCCACGCGATGATCTCCAGCTTCCAGTCGGTGAGCTTCGGAGCGGGAAACAGGGTCGAGTGGGTGGGGTTCGAGAACTATGCCTTCATCTTCCAAGATCCGACGTTCTGGAAGGCCTTGAGGGTGACACTCATCTTCACCCTCCTGGTGAATCCGTTCCAGATCATCGTGGCGTTCATTCTGGCTCTCCTGGTCAGCCAGAACCTGAGGGGCATCAATTTCTTTCGCACCGCCTTTTTCATGCCTATAACAGTGTCCCTTGCCATAGCCAGTACCATGTGGGGTCTGATGCTCAATCCGAACCAGGGCCTGGTCAACGCCATGATCGGACTGGTGGGCATATCGCCCCAGCCCTTTCTCACCAGCCCGAACCAGGCCCTGCTCTCGATCATATTCATTGCCTCCTGGAGAGGGGTCGGATACTGGATGATCTTCCTGTTGGCGGGCCTGCAGAACATTCCCACCGAGCTGTACGAGTCCGCCATGATCGACGGTGCGAGAGCCTTTTCCATCTTTCGTGCGATTACCCTTCCCCTCATGAAACGCACCATCACATTCGTGATCGTGGCAGACACCACCAGGAATTTTCTGCTGTTCGAGCCGATGTACATCCTCACTGGTGGCGGACCTCAGGGCTCGACCAATATTCTGATGTTCGAGGCGTTCCGCAACGTGTTCATTTACGGGGACCGGGGAGTCGGCAACGCCATCGTCATGGTACTGCTGGCTTTGATTCTGATCTTCGTGGGGATCGAGTTCCGCTTCCTCCGCTCGGAAGCCTGAGAGGTAGAAGTATGGTTTCGATGAGAAAATGGCAGAAATCACTGCTGTACATTCCTCTCGTGCTCTTCGCTTTCGTATTCATTTTTCCAATGATCTGGGTGATCATGTCCTCGTTCAAGACTGAACAGCAGATCTTCGCCCACCTGATGCCCTTCAGCCTCAAGTCCATATCGCCGTTCGAGATCAACTTCAAGGCCTACTACAAGATTTTCTTCCTGAGGAAGTTCGGTATCGCCCTGTTCAATTCCTTTTTCGTGACGATCAGCGCACTGCTGGGGGGGCTGATTTTCAATTCCATGTGTGCTTTCGGCTTCGCAGCCTTCCATTTCCGGGGGCGGGAGATCCTGTTCGTCCTGGTACTCGTCACCTTCATGATTCCCTTCGGCTCGATCGCCCTTCCCCTGTACCAGGTCGTGCGTTCGCTCAACTGGATAGACACCTACTGGGCCTTGATCGTTCCGGCGGTCGCGAACGGCCTGTGTATCTTCCTTTTCAGGCAGTTTTTCCTGGAGATTCCCCGCGACTACATTGATGCCTGCCGCATCGATGGAGCGGGGTGGTGGACCATCTATGCCCGTATCTACATGAGCCTTTCCATACCGGTGATTATTTCCGCCGGGCTGATTATCTTTCTCTTTCAGTGGGAGGCGTTTCTCTGGCCGCTGATCGCCGCACGGTCAGCGAATCTCAAGGTAATCCAGGTGGCGATTGCGGATTTCAATGAAGAGAACCAGGTTCTGTGGAGCGAGATCTTTGCAGCCTGTACGATCTCCGTGCTGATTCCAGTAGCCATCGTACTGCCGCTGCAGCGCTTCTACATCCGCGGGATCACCGGCACGGGGCTCAAAGGATAGAATCCGCCGGGGGTGCGTTCGGCGGAATGTGCACAACACGAACAGGCGAAAAAAAGGTCAAATATGGCTGAGAAGCTGAAGATTCTAATCGACACAGACCCGGGTCTCGGTGCAAGGAATACCGACGTGGATGACGGGATCGCCATCCTGCTGGCCCTGGCTTCGCCGGAGCTGGAGGTAGCCGGCGTAACCACGGTCGGCGGAAACGTGCCCAGGGACATCGGCAGCCTCAACATCCTCCGTCTGCTGCGCCGCATCGGCCGGAAGGATATCCCTTTCGCGCCTGGAAGCGCGGAGCCCGTGGGAGGCGTTGATACGAAGCTCGAGGACAAGTGGCGAGGCGTGGAAGTTCCTTCCCCAACCGAGGAGGAGAAAGAAGCCCTTTTGCGAATCAAGGCGGGGAACGGAACCGCTGTCGATTTCATACTGCGAAGCATCGAAGCCTTTGGAGACGGGCTGACCCTCGTAGCTCTCGGCCCCCTCACGAACCTCGGGCTGGCCGCGGCACAGGCTCCTGAGCTATTCGGGCGGGTGAGGCAGATCGTGATCATGGGCGGAAGCGCCCGTTCGGGAAACGTTTCTGCCACGGCCGAGTTCAACCTGTGGTGTGACCCGGAGGCGGCGGATGTCGTCTTCCGATCTGGAATACAGGTTGTCATGTTCGGGTTGGACATCACAACCAGAATCGAAGTCGTGCCTCAGGTGATTGCGGGGTGGAGCGAGGCGGGTGGTTTCCTGCGCTTCCTCCAAGAGGCTTCGGTGGACTACATGCACTTCCGCTCCCAGCGCTACGGCAGGAAGCATCCGTTCATGTACTACCATGACGCCATGCCGGTTGCCTGGCTTGCGGATCCTTTGCTGTTCGATACCGTGCCCTGCTGGGTGGATGTGGAGAAGACAGGGCGCTACACTCGCGGAATGACCGTGGTCGATCAAGACGGCCGCTTCCATGGCGGATCCACGCCTCACAGGCTGGCCTCAGAGATTCGTTCTGAAGCATTCCAGGAGCTCCTCTTGGGTCGGATCCAGGACACCTATCGCGGCATCGACTGATGTCGGTACGACCGGGGAAGGAATCATGACGAGGATACTCTACGACACCGATCTAATAGGAGACGATCTCCTGACCATCATCGCCGCGGCCGGGCTGAAAGATGTACGCGTGGAGGGGATAACCGGCTTCGGGCGGCGAATTCCGGCGGTGGAGAGAGCGGAGATCGCCGCGCTGCTGTGCCATGCCCTCGGCCTCAGAGGTGTACCCACGGCCGGAGGTGCGGACCGGCCTCTGCTCAATCCTCCCCGCAAAGGCTGCGAGGCCTGTGACGGACCGATCACTTCTTTCCGGCAACGGATGCGGGAGCGCGCCGGCCGGGAGGCGAGCGGGGATATCCTTCCGGACCCGCGCGGCGCCGTGCCATTGATCGTGGAGACAATCCGCAACAATCCCGGAGAGATCACGCTCCTGGGCACGGGACCTTTCACCAATCTGGCTCAGGCGGTGCTCCAGGCTCCGGATATTGCGGAAAAGGTGAAAGAGGTGGTGATCATGGGGGGAACCGCGTGGACCCCCGGCAATACCAGCGTCGTGTCCGAGTCCAACGTCTTCACGGATCCCCACGCGGCCGCCGTGCTCTTCGAGCGTTTTCCTGCGGTCACGATGGTCGGTTTGGATGTGACGCTGAAGACCCTGGTCGATGAAAGCGTCCTGGCAAGCCTTGAAATGAAAGATGGCGGAAGCGCCCGAAGGTTGGTTCTTGAGATGGTGCAGGGTATCATCCGGGCGTGCTGTGAAGTCCAACTTGCTCGCAGGGGCACGAGGGCGATGCCGCTGCATGATCCCCTATCACTCCTGGTGGCGTGGGACCCCTCGTTGGTAAAGCTGCTGCCCTGTGATATCCGCGTAGAGCTCAGCGGCACTCACACCTGCGGGATGACCGTCTGCACGGCCCTTAGCCGCTCAGAAGCGGGCGCGCGCTCGCACCGTGTGGCAGTCGAAGTAGACAGCCGGCGGGCGGTTGACACCTTCGTTTCGTGTCTCAAGAATGTCTTCGACGCCGTCGACTGAGCTTCTATCCTCTCCTGGTTCAATGCTCGCTTCGCTGCCGTGCGTTCCTAACGGCGGTAAGCATCCGGAAACTCCCTGCGCAGCCAGGCCGAGCGGTCCCTGTACGCCTGGGCAAGGTAGCCGAGGATGCTGGAGGAGACCAGGCCGACCAGCAGGAAGGGAGGGGCGATCATCCAGGCGGAGCGGCCGAACGCAAGCCAGCGGGCCAGGGACAGCTGCACGAGATTGGAGGCCATCGCCCCCAGGATGCTGATGCCGACGAGGGATACGGAGCGCCTGAGCACCCGCCGGGAGGCCAGCATGACCAGCCCGCTGGCCAGGGATCCGCCTAGGGAAAGCAGGAAGGTGAAGGAGAAGAGGCTGCCCTGAATCAGGGACTGGCCCAGGATCTTGATTCCGAGGAGAAGGAAGAAGTGTGGAATCGAAAACAGATCCAATGCGATCAGCAGGGGCAGGTTGGCCAGCCCGATGCGCAGGAAGGGCAGAGGTTTGGGTATCACGTATTCGATCGAAGCCAGGAACAGGCAGATCGCGGCGGCCAGGGCGACAAGCCGCTGGGAACGGGACAGGCCGAGTTCCGAGTTGCCCGGCTGAGGCCCGCTTACGCCTCCTCCGGCTCGTCTACTGGCTGATGGCATCGGGCTGCTCGCTCCTTCTTCCCCGTATCGCGATGAAGACCCTGTTCGGCAGGCAGGCGATCCACTGCCCCGGTTTCGAGATCCATCCGCTCTTGACGCAGATCTTTTCGGGACAGGGGGAGCTCAGCACCCGAACCGAGCCGTCCCGGATCACGACCACCGTCTCTCCCAGGGGTCCCGGCACGCTCACCGTTGCCTCACTGTCCAGGGGGTAGACCCACTGATCCCGGTGCCCGCTGATGGTGATCTCCGGCACTCCCCGACCGCGGACGTACGTCTGGACGGAGACCAGCCCGATGAGGAGCAGGGCAAGGAGGAATATGAGGGCGTCCAGCGCTCGGATTCGCACGCGGGATCGTGTCATGGCGATTCGCTACGCAGGCGGTCTGCCGGAGCTGCGCGCCGGTGCCTGCAACAGCGCGCGCCGGGTCGACTCCCGCCGGCAACTCCGTCCGCTACTTCAGCCTGTCCTTGAGCTCGTCGATCCTGTCGGCCCGCTCCCAGCTGAAATTGTCCCGGCCGAAATGGCCGTAGGCGGCGGTTTCCTGATAGATCGGTCTGCGCAGGTCAAGGGTCTCGATGATACCGGCCGGAGTGGTGTCGAAGATATCGGCGATCGCAGCCTCGATCTTCTGCTCCGGGATCGCAGCGGTGCCGAAGGTGGAGACGAACAGGGACACCGGTTTGGCCACGCCGATGGCGTAGGCCAGCTGCACCTCGCATTTTTCACAGAGCCCGGCTGCCACCACGTTCTTGGCTATGTAGCGGGCCATGTAGGAGGCGGAACGGTCGACCTTGGTTGGATCCTTGCCCGAGAACGCCCCTCCGCCGTGCCTGGCCATGCCCCCGTAGGTATCCACGATGATCTTGCGGCCGGTCAGACCGGTATCGCCGTGGGGCCCCCCGATCACGAAGCGGCCGGTGGGGTTGATGTGGTAGGTTACCTCTCCGCTGATCATGTCGGCGGGAATCGCCTTCTTGATGATCTCCTCGATGAAGGCCTCCTTGAGCTCCGAGTAGCCTACGTCCTCGGAGTGCTGGTGGGAGAGCACGATCGTGGTGATCTCCACCGGCTTGTCGTCCCGATATCGGATCGAAACCTGGCACTTGCCGTCGGGTCTCATGAAGGGAAGGATCCCCCGTTTGCGCACCTCCGAAGCCCGCTGCATGATCCGGTGGGCGTACTGGATCGGAGCCGGCATCAGCTCGGGGGTCTCCCGGCAGGCGTAGCCGAACATCATGCCCTGATCCCCGGCGCCGATCTCCTTGGCGCCCCGCTCCACCCCCTGGGCGATATCCGGTGACTGCTCGTGGATGCTCGAGATCACCGAGCAGGACTGGTAGTCGATCCCGTAGGAGGGATCGTCGTAGCCGATGGATTTCAGCACGCCCCGCACGATGCGCTGCAGGTCGATATAGCCCCGGGTGGTGATCTCTCCCCCGACCAGGACGAGCCCGGTGGTGGTAAAGGCCTCGCAGGCCACCCTGGATTTGCTGTCCTGGGAGAGGGCGTTGTCCAGGACCGCGTCGGAAACCTGATCGCAGATCTTGTCCGGGTGACCTTCCCCCACGCTCTCTGATGTAAAAATGAACTCTCCTTTTGCAGTCACTTTCTCCTCCAGGAAAATCTGTTGTCGACCATCGTCGATCGCTGACCGTGGTCAATCGTCGATCGCCGTCAATCGTTCACGAGCGACATCGGCTGCCCGGTGGCCTCCAGTACGTTCAGCCAAAGGGTATCTTCGGGCGAGAGGAACTTGCGGCGGGAGGTGGCCAGCTTTATCGGAACGTGGGTGATCTCGTCGTTCCAGTTTCCCACCAGCATGCCGGTTTTTCCCGCCATTCCCGCGTGCACGGCGTTCTGGGCCAGCTGCATGCAGTAGATCGAATCGTGGGCGTTTGCCGGCAGGGAGCGGACCATGTAGCTGGGATCGATGTACTTGACGTTGATGTACAGGTCCGTGTGCTCCTTGAAGTATTTCTTGATCGCGGTTTTCAGAAAGATGCCGATATCGCCGAGCACCGGATTGCCCGAATCGTCTCTCCGGTCTCCGCTCAGCTTCACGTATTTCTGTCCCGCTCCCTCGGCCACGATGATGACTGCGTGGCGGCGGCGGCGCAGCCTATCCTCGAGAGCCTTGAAAAGGCCCTTGTCTCCCTCCAGATCGAAGGGTATCTCCGGGATCAGCACGTAGTTCACCTCGTTCAGGGCCAAAGCGGCATTGGCGGCGATGAAGCCGGACATCCGGCCCATGACCTTTACGATTCCGACCCCGTATGGGGCGCCCCGGGCCTCGGTGTGGGCGCCGCGGATCGCCTCGGCCGCCACGGTGAAGGCCGTCTCCAATCCGAACGTGTTTTTCACGAATGCGATGTCGTTGTCCACGGTCTTCGGGATCCCGATCACGGCGATCTTCAGGCCCCGGCGGGTGATCTCCCGGTAGATCTCCTCCGCCCCGCGCAACGTACCGTCCCCGCCGATGGTGAACAGCAGGCTGACGTTCATCCGCTCCAGGCAATCCACGATCTCCCCGACGTCCTGGGGGCCCCGGGAAGAGGCCAGGATGCTCCCTCCTTTTTCGTGGATGTCCTCCACCTCCTGGGGCGTGAGCAGGAGGGCCTCGTGCCCGTATTCCGGGATGAAGCCCTGGTACCCGTACTGGATTCCGTAGATCGTGTGAACCGCGTAGCGGTAGTGCAGCTGCATCACGATGGAGCGGATCACGTTGTTGATGCCCGGGCACAGGCCGCCGCAGGTCACGATGGCAACCCGTGTTTTTGCAGGCTCGAAGTAGATCATGTCACGCGGGCCGGACCTCTCGAACGCCGGAACCGTTTCCCCCGCACGGACCTGTTCGACGATCGTGTCCCGGTCTACCTCGTAGAGCACGCTCTGCGAATCGCTGCAGTAGTTGACGATGTCATCACCGTACTCGGTGGAAAGCCCGAGCGGGGAGGGGATCGTGGCCGGTCCCAGATTGTCGATGCGCAGATCCTCGTCGCGAATATCTAAACCTTCCATACGGGTCGCAGCCCCATCTTCTCCTTCACTTCGAGCATCGTCCGGCCGGCTACCTCGCGGCAGGTCTCGGCGTTTGCCTCCAGAACGTCTCTGACCTCACCCTTTCGGGCCGCCAGATCCGAGTAGCGCTCCTGGATCGGATCCAGTACTTTCATGAGATTATCCAGGAGTTTGCGCTTGCAGTCCAGACATCCGATCCCGGCGGTGCGGCAGCCGTGGGCGATGTATTCGCTCAGCTCGGGTTCGGGGGTGACCAGCTGATGGTAGAAGTAGATGTTGCACTTCTCCGGTGTTCCCGGATCGCTGCGCTTCACCCGGGCGGGATCCGTCGGAGCCGGGGCCAATTTTTTCCAGATCTCTTCCCGGCTCTCCAGCACGGCGATGAAGTTCCCCTTGCTCTTGCTCATCTTGGACTGCCCGTCGATGCCCATGACACGCGGGGTCGCGGTCAACTCGGCCTGACATTCGGGAAAGGTGTCGCCGAAGCGCGCGTTGAAGCGGCGGGCCACCTCACGGGTGAACTCAACGTGCTGCACCTGGTCTTCCCCCACCGGCACGATCTCCCCCTTGTAGATCAGGATGTCCGCGGCCTGAAGAACCGGATAGTCCAGAAGACCGATATTGACGTTTTTCCTGTGCTGTTTGGCCTTGTCCTTGAACTGGGTCATCCGCTCCAGCTCCCCCAGCGGGGTTACGGTGTTGAAGATCCAGGTCAGGTCCGCATGGCCGGTAACCTCGGATTGCACGAAGAGGGTGGTCTTCTCCAGGTCTATCCCGCAGGCGAACAAACCAAGGGCTAGCTCGAACACGTTGTCTTCCATCTCCCGGGGGTCGTACTCGATCGTGATGGCATGAAGATCGACCACCGAAATGAAGGACTTGTACTTGTACTGCAGCTCGACCCAGTTGCGTATGGCTCCGAAGTAGTTGCCGATGTGGAGCAAACCGGTGGGTTGAATTCCCGTAAAGAGGACCTTCACATAACTCTCCTGCTGTGCTACTGATGAATAGAAGCAAAAAGTCGTACTATATGTAAAGGGAAGCCGGGGGAATGTCAAGCGATCGGTGGAAACCGTGGTCGAAGCCGCGGAAGCTTGCCGTGGCCGAGGGACGGGCCATGGTGCGGGTGCGTAAGATCGGCAGCCGGGAGCTGGCTACGATCGGCGTGTGCCCTGCCTGCTGGAACATCAGGGAGCGCCGGCGGGATCTGCTCATCCAGCTGAAGAAGATGGATCTGGAGGTGGTCCACAAGGACGATCTCCTGGAGGGGGTCTACCGACCGGGGCGCAAACATGCTCCCGGCTGCCGCCATGCATACCTCCATCCCGATCCCTGGAAGCGCTTCGAATCCCAGATCAGGAAGTACGGGCGCCATTGAGGTTCAGTGGGTAGACGATTCTTTCATGGTTTGGCTCTCATAGTTGCGCACCAAGCAGGAAATCGACTATTCCAGCATGGCGGATTCCGTTTATATCCTTGGGCTGCATCTGGTCCATGGACAAAAGGATCCGCGGGTAGGCGTCCTTGAGCGCGGACAGCGCCGCGATCTCCCTTTCGAGGGTCTGCCGGGTTCCAAGAAGATAGGCGACCTGGATGTACAAACGCCCGGATCCCGTCTCTGCGACGAAGTCGATCTCGCGATCTTCCAGTGTACCGATCGACACGCTGAATCCGCGTCTTCGAAGCTCGAGATAGACGAGATTTTCCAGGATTCCCGCGAAATCCCGTTCGCGAAATCCGAGCAGCCCATTCCGCAGCCCTATGTCGCCAAGGTATAGTTTGTTGTTGACTTCCAGATGACGACGGCCCCTTATATCGTAACGGTTCACGATCTCGCACAGGTACGCGTCTTGCAGATAGGCGATGTAGTTGAGAACTGTATCGACGGAGAGGTTGCGTCGTTGGCTCTTGAGGAAATCGGAGATTCTTTTCGCCGAAATCAAGCTTCCCACATTGTCCAGGATGAACCGGACGACGTCTTCGAATAAACGAACGTTTCGGATCCGGTGACGGGTCACGACGTCACGGAGCACGATTGTGCTGAAGATATCCCTCAACATCTGGTTCACTACGATTTCACTCAGATCTGTATGGAGAATGCCGGGAAGGCCGCCCAGACGCAGGTAGATTTGAAAAAGCTCACCGTCACCGATCTTAGAATTTCGAGTCTGCTCGTAGAGATCCCGGAACTCCAGCAAGCTCAAGGGAAACACCCTGAATGTGATGTATCTCCCGGCTATTCGTGTTGCCAGCTCTCCGGAGAGGAGGGAATCGTTCGAACCGGAAACGAGAATCCTGGTATCGCCGCTTCCCAGCAGCGAAGCCAGGCCGCGTTCCCATCCCTGTATTTCCTGCACTTCGTCGATGATGACGATCCGTGGCGATCGTTTCGAGCTCTCCGAGTTTACGTACCCTATTAAATCGACTGCGCCGCGGATCGAGTCGAAATCCAAGGATTCTTTGTTGATGTAGATTACCTCGGCTGCCCTCCGGGTTTCATCGGCGAATTGACGAAGCAAAACACTTTTCCCGACACGGCGAAGCCCGGTTACGACCACGATGTTCGGCGTATTGATGAACCGATGGAGTCGCTCCAGATAGTATCTTCGTTTTATTTGAATCATGTTTCGAGTATAGTCGAAAGATACTGAAAATTCCAGGAAAATTCGAGTATAGTCGAAAGATTATAGATTTCCGCCCGCTCGCTAAGCTCTGTCCTGAGGAGCTGAGTGGGCCGCGCTCTGAAGATCCCGCCTCGATCGGTCCTGGATGTAGCGGAAGAGCTTGTGGTGGCCTCCGGTCTCGAAGGATTTGAACTGCAGCCCGATGGTTTCCTCGTTGCGGGTGATCCTGGCCTCCAGGGAGATCCGATCTTCATCCACCCGCAGGGTGCAGTTTTGCAGCATGTCATTGCGGCGCAGATCCAGGGTCAGGGAAGGATCATCCGGAAGAAAACTTGCGCCCTTGATCGAAATTTCCACGAGGGACCCGGTTACGATGGCCAGAGTCCGGGGATGGCTGAAGAGAAGCTGCAGGTTGTCCGCCGCCGTGGGAATCAGGCGGTGAAATCTGCGCTTGTCCTTCAGCGATCCGTAGCGGCGGTACAGCTCCCCGAGGCGCTGCATCTGCTGCTTGTCCGGAAGGTTGGCGTCGATGATCCCGTTGGCGCCCAGGAAGGTGGCCTTGGCCGCCTCCTCGTACGGCGGATCCCTGGCCAGTATGACGAATACGGCCTGCTCTTTGGTAAGTTTTTCCCGCAGGAGCTTCAGGACCGGCTTCCAGTGGCGGGGAAAATCGACGGCGTTGAACAGGAGCATATCCGGTTGAATCTCGTCGATGCTGTCGACGACTTTCACCGGGTCGCTGAAGTACAGGATCTCAAAGCCGATCGGATTGAGGTGATAGCTGATCAGATCCTTGAGATTCTTGCGCTGGGCGACGACCAGCAGCTTCATTCATTCGGTTCCTAGATTGACGATTTCGTAGTCCGTAACGACCCATATACTATCACGTCTTTCCAGGAAATAGGTATACCTCTTCAGCTCCACATAGTCGGTGTAGCGGAATTTTTCGATCACCGTTACCTCTGCTTCGGTCGGAGTGTAGCGGGTCTGGATGATGTCGAACTCCGCCGGGATGACCAGGATGTCCACGTCCACGGTCTGCGAACGCAGCTGCTCTTTGTAGCGGGCGATCGTGGCGCGGCGGTTTTCCTCCGACATCCGCCTGTACGCCTGGGCGCGGCCCGGATACTTCAGGTACAGACTCTCCAGATCGAGGTAGAGGAAAAACTTCTCCCACTGGCTCCTCTGGCGTGCGCTGAGCATGTAATCCACCACTTCGTCCGGTGGCAGGGGCCGGCGCTCGATGCGCTTACCCGTTTCCTCCTCGATCATGGCCCGCTGTTCCTCTATGAGGATTTCGGGGCGGATGCTCAGGGTCAGGATATTGGAACGCAGAGGCGCGGCTGGCTCCGTGGGCGGATCGGCCAGCGGTCCGCGCAGATACAGCTCAGGGTAGAACAGGGCCTGGACCGAATACAGTCCCGCCTTGGGGATCTCTACGAAATCGTTGAGAGAGAGCACCACGCCGAATGTATCACCGGGCTCCAGAGCGAGCTCTCGATACAGAACCGGCTGATTCGAGCTGCGGGCGCGGCTGAAGGTCCTGGAATGTTCCAGGAGGATGTTGGTCGGGGTGGTCACCTCGAAGTCGAAGTTGAACATGCGGTTTTCGGCCATCTTGAACCGGAATGTCTCGCTCGAGTCGTTGGTCAGCGTCACTTCCAGGTACACGGGATGTTGCTGATCGTTCAGGTAATAGATTCTTTTTTCGTGGAAGCGGATCTCGAAGGTCACCTCGTTGGCGGCGAAGCAGATCTGGGCGATCAATACGAGCAGAAAGACCACGACGATTCGTTTCATTGGTACCACAAATAAAGCTCCTCGTTCCCTTATTATCTTCGGTATTTCCTATGATATATTTATATTTATGAAATACAACGCAATCCACCTTGTCTGTTGAAATGGGGGATTGCGTTCTGAGGAAAGACAGCGTTTTGAGTCTCGACAGCTTCAAGGAAACTCTGGCCGGGAGTCTTGAATCCTACCCGCCGTTCATGGAACTGCGCCGCCGCATCCGGGAAGCCCGCTTCCCGGCCGAAGCCGAGGGTGTGCAGGGAGGATTTCTGGCCTACCTGGCCGCTCGGCTCCACGAACAAACGGACGGGTCCACCCTCCTGGTCGTGCCCACCGATCAGGAAGCACGGGAGATCCATGCGGATCTGCAGCTGTTCACTCCCCGGGTGCTCTCCTTCCCCTGGTGGGGGACGCTTCCCTACGGACAGGGCCACCCCCTGCCGGCGGTGCACGGGCTGCGGACCCACGTACTCAGCCGGCTTCAAAGCGGGGAACGGGCTCTCGTGGTCACCTCTCTGCGGGGTTTGCTCAATCCCCTTCCAGAACCGCAGGAGTTCGAGGGCAGAGCGGTACGTCTGCATGTCGGGGACACGGCGGACACGCTGGAATTCGCCCAACGGCTCACCGATCTGGGCTATCTGCGGGTTCCGCGGGTATCGCTGAGAGGGGAGTTTGCCCTGCGCGGCGAGGTCCTGGACGTCTACCCGTACGGAGACGAGGATGCCCTGCGGATCATCTTCGATTTCGACACGATCAGGCAGATCCGGCATTTCGAACCGTTCACACAGGCTTCGGTTTCCGAGCTCCGGAGCGCGAGAGTCCCGCCGACCCGGGAAGTCGTCTTCGACGAGACTGCCCTGGAGCTGTTGGGCGCGAGTCTCGAGCGGGCCGGGGCCGACCCGCCTCAGGTACAGCGGCTCGTGGAGCAGCTGCGGCTGAATCCCGATACCCCCGGCAGCGAATACCTGTTTCCCCTCTGCTCGGGCAGCCGCTGCTCCCTGCTCGACTACCTGGGTCCCGATTCGCTGCTGCTTGCCGTCGACTCGGAGGGGCTCGCGGCGGGCTCGGCGGTGCTGCGCCGTGAGTACCTGGAGTTGTACAGGAGCAGCCGCAGCGCCCGGCGGCAGCCGGAGACCAAGGGTGACGAGGATGTTTTCAGCCCGCCTCCCAGGCAGATCCTTCTGGATTTTTCCACCCTGGAGAGCGGCTTCGAGCGAACCGTGCGCCTGCACTCGCTGAAGGGACGGAGCGGCGGGGGCGAGCGGATCACCATGGGCTGTGATCCGCCCCGTTCCTTCTTCGGGAACCTGAGCTTTTTGAAGGAGGAGCTGCAGAACCTGATCGAGCTCCGCTATCGTATTTTCGTGTTCGCCGAATACGAGCATCAGGCCGAGCGTCTGCGCCACCTGCTTCGCGATCTGGAGGTAGCGGTGCTGCCCCAGGGCATCTCCCGCGGTTTTTCCCTGCCGGCACTCCAGATTCTCGTAATCGAGGAAAACGAGATCTTCGGGCGCAAACGGCGTATCCCCCGCTCCGTTGCCAAGACGCCGAGCCGCGCGATCGACTCCTTCGTCGATCTCAGTCCCGGAGACTACGTGGTTCATCTGCAGTACGGCATCGGTCTTTTCAATGGGATCGAGAGAATAAAAGCGGCCGGGCACGAGCGCGACTACATCTGCCTGGAGTACGACGGGGAAGAGAAGGTTTTCCTTCCGATCGAACAGGTCAACCTGATCCAGGCCTACATCGCGCAGGAAGGCAGGCGTCCCAAGCTGGACAAGCTGGGCGGCAGGAGCTGGCAGAGCAGGAAGGAGCGGGTTCGACGTTCCGTGGAGGAGATGGCCAGACGCCTGGTTTCGCTTTACTCCGCCCGCAGCAGGGTCAGGGGTTTCGTGTTTCCGCCGGACACGGACTGGCAGAGCGAGTTCGAGGCCCGCTTCCCCTACCAGGAGACCGAAGATCAGCTGAAGGCGATCGAGGAGGTCAAGGCGGACATGGAGAGCGCGCGGCCCATGGACCGGCTGATCTGCGGGGACGTGGGCTACGGCAAGACCGAGGTGGCCCTGCGCTCGGCCTTCAAGGCGGTGATGGGGGGCAAGCAGGTCGCGCTGCTGGCTCCGACCACGATCCTGGCCGAGCAGCACTACGAGACGTTCCAGGAGCGCTTCGGCGGCTATCCGGTTTCCATCGAGATGCTCTCCCGCTTCGTCAAACCGAAACGGCAGCGGCAGGTGCTGGCATCCCTGGCCGACGGGGGAGCGGACATCGTGATCGGCACCCACCGCCTGCTGCAGCGGGACGTGAAGCCGAAGAATCTGGGGCTGCTGATCGTGGACGAGGAGCAGCGCTTCGGGGTCAGGGACAAGGAGCGGCTGAAGGAGCTGAAGACGGCGGTGGATTGCCTGACCCTGACCGCCACCCCGATTCCCCGGACGCTGCACATGGCGCTGATGAAGATCCGGGACATGTCGATCATCAACACGCCTCCGCAGAACCGCTACCCGATAGAAACGTTCATCCAGGAGTTCGACGAGGAGGTGCTGTGCCGTGCGGTGCGGCAGGAGATCGACCGGGGCGGGCAGGTGTACTACCTGCACAACCGGGTCCAGACCATCCCCAGGGTGGAGAGCTTCCTCGCCCGCCTCATCCCCGAGGTCCGCATAGCCACCGCCCACGGCCAGATGCGGGAAGAGGAGCTGGAAGAGGTGATGCACAGCTTCATCCACGGGGACGTGCAGCTGCTGCTGTCCACGACCATCATCGAGAACGGCCTGGACATCCCGAACGTCAACACGATCATCATCGACCGGGCGGACATGTTCGGCATCTCCCAGCTGTACCAGCTGCGGGGCAGGGTGGGGCGTTCGGACACGCCGGCCTATGCGTACCTGTTCTACCCGAAAGGGCGGGTGGTGAGCGAGCTGGCCATGAAGCGCCTGCGGATCATCAGCGACTTCACGGAGCTGGGTTCGGGATTCAAGATCGCCCTGAAGGACCTGGAGATCCGGGGCGCCGGCAACCTGCTGGGCAGGGAGCAGCACGGGGATATCCTGGCCGTCGGTCTCGACATGTACCTCCGCCTGCTGGATGAAGCGATCGACGAGCTGAAGCTGGAGGAGACGGAGGAGAACAGGCAGCCTCCGGAGGTGTACCTGGAGCTGCAGTACTCGGGCTACATACCCGACGGCTACGTTCCCGAGGCGATGGAGAAGATGGAGCTGTACAAGAGAATCGCTTCGGTGGCCGGCTACGAAGAGCTGGAAGCCCTGGAGCGGGAGGTGGAGGACCGCTTCGGTCCCGTGCCGGAGGATGTGCGCAGCTTGTTCGCCATAGCCGAGATCCGCATCCTCTGCCGCCGGCTGTACGTCTCCTCCCTGAAGGAGAGAGGCGGCCGGGCGGTGGTGGAGTTCTCCAAGCTCTCGCGCATCTCCGTGGACAGGGTGATGACCCTGATCAGGGAAAGCGGGGGCAGCGTCTCCCTGGACCCGGGCCAGCCGAACTGCCTGATCATCAAAACCGGGCAGGTGGGCCTCAAGGAGAAATCCGAGTTCATCAGCGACCGGCTGTCCAGGCTGCTGTAGAGGCCCGTCCGCCGGGCGTTCCGCCAGGACGTGCGCAAAAAAAGGGCTTCCCGTCTGCAAGACCGGAAGCCCCGATTCATCAACGTGAATTGTGTTCGTTGAAAACCTAGAACCAGAACAGCACGCTTGCTCCCAGCATGCCCGTGCTCCTGTTCAGCTCGATCCCGCCGTCCAGGTTGAGGGCCATCATGTAGCTCAGGCCGACGGATACCGGTCCCAGCAGGATGTCTGCGTTGGCCTTGCCGTGGAACCCGAACATGGCCGGATCCCCCACGTCGTCCAGAAAGAACACCAGGTTTGGCCCGATGCCGGCGGACAGGCGCAGAATGGCCAGGTCGAAGGCCAGGCCGGCGTTCGGGTACAGACCGACCGCATTTGTCTCGTCCAGAGTCACCAGGGCCAGGGCCTCCAGCTGGAGGATCTTGAGCAACTTCCAGCGGAAGTCCCCGCCGAAGGTGAAGCCTCCATCCCACAACTCATGCACGTCCACGTCCTGCCCGATCAGAACCGGAGAGTTGAAAAATGCGGCTGCACCGACTCCCACATCGGCAAAGGACAGCAGAGGAACGAGGGCCAGCACCATTACCAGAAGCACGATCCTTTTCATTTTAACCTCCTCGGACGGGGAATCGCGTTCCCGCGCCATATCCATAGTGTTGAACTGATATTTAGGAAGGTATTCAGCGGAATCTGAAAAGGCAAGTTATTTATTACTAAAAT
>JAFGQJ010000360.1 GCA_016935715.1 Spirochaetales bacterium | reverse complement strand
TATCTGCGGCTGGGCCGAACCCTGGAGCAGCAGCTCCGCGAGCTGTAGCAGCCATGAGCAGAAAATCGCGGGCAAACGATCCGGATCCCACGGCGATGGAACGACTCCGGGAGGAAGTCTACCAGGCGAACATGGAGCTGCGGGACTGCGGCCTGGTGACTGCGACCTTCGGCAACGTCTCGGGGATCGATAGATCCAACCAGGTGGTGGCCATCAAGCCGAGCGGCGTGCCCTACGGCGAGCTGTCTCCGCAGAAGATGGTGCTCGTCGACCTGGAGTACAACGTGCTGGGCGGAGAGCTCAACCCCTCCTCGGATACCCGAACCCACGTGATGCTGTACCGCGCCTTCAAAGAAATCGGCGCAGTGGTGCACACCCATTCGACCTGCGCAACGGCCTGGGCCCAGGCCATGAAGCCCCTTCCCTGCTTCGGGACCACCCACGCGGACATCTTCTACGGAGAGGTGCCCTGCACGGCGGTCATGCGGGACGACCAGATCTCCCGCGACTACGAGGAAGAAACCGCGGTGCAGATCCTGGAAACTTTTAAACATTACGACTATAATCAGATTCCGGGTGTGCTCGTGGCCTGCCACGGGCCTTTTGCCTGGGGGCAGACGCCGCACAAGGCCGTGTATCACAGCCTCATGCTCGAAACCATTGCGGAGACGGCTATCCTGTCCCTGAACATCGATCCCGGGCTGAAAGCGATCAAACGATCGCTGCTGGACAAGCATTTTCTCCGCAAACATGGCGCAAATGCCTACTACGGACAAACCGGCAAGGAGTGACGATGATCTACAGACAGTACGGCACGACGGGAAAGAAGTGTTCCGTTCTCGGATTCGGCGGAATGCGCTTCAAGAATGTAGACGACCAGGAGGCCTGCGCGCAGATGATGGTCGAAGCGGCCAGGGGCGGGGTGAACTACTTCGACACGGCTCCCGCATACTTCGGCGTCAAGAGCGAAACCGCATTCGGAGCCGGCTTCAAGGAGCTGCGCCGGCTCGGCCTTCCCTTCTACTGCTCCACCAAGACCTTCGCTTCCAAAGAGGCGGCGATCCGCAAGGAGATCGAGGCCCAGCTCAAACGCCTGGGCGTGGAGGCGATCGATTTCTACCACGTGTGGTGCATCATCGATCTGAACAACTGGGAACAGCGCAAGAAAAACGGGGTGATCTCCGCTTTCCGCAAGCTCAAGGAAGAGGGGCTGATCAGGCACATCTGCGTCTCCAGCCACCTGATCGGAGACCAGATCAAGGAGCTTCTCAAGGAGGAGGTATTCGAGGGGGTGCTGTTCGGATATTCCGCCTACAACTTCTCCATCCGCGAGAAGGCCTTCGAGACGATCAGCCGGCGCAATCTGGGCTGCGTGGTCATGAATCCCCTCGGCGGGGGGCTCATTCCGCAGAACCCGGAGATCTTCGATTTCATCAGGATGCGCGAGGATCAGAGCGTGGTGGATGCGGCTCTGCACTTCCTCTTCTCCCACGAGCGGATCACCACCGCGCTGGTCGGCTTCGGAAATCTCCAGGAAGTGAGGGAGGCCCTGCACGCGGTGGATACCTACACCGGTGTGGACGAATCCCACATCCGGAAAATCAGAGACTCCTTCAGCGACGCATTCCTGGACCTGTGCACCGGCTGCCAGTACTGCGACCATTGCCCCGAAGGGATCCCGGTTCCGAAACTGATGGACGCCTACAACCACTACAAGCTGAAGGGGAACAAGCAGGCGATTCTGGATCGCCTGAGAGACCACTGGAGCATCCCGCCGGCCGAGGCGGGACGCTGCACCGAATGCGGACAGTGCGAGGAGTCCTGCACCCAGCATCTTCCCATCATCGAACGGCTCAAGGAAATCGCGGCCCTGGCACCCTCGAACTGAGTGGTCAGAGAGAACCGCAAGGAGAAGAAGAGCATGAAATACAGAGAACTGGGCAGAACGGGAATGAAGGTCTCCGAGGTGAGCTTCGGCGCCTGGGCCATCGGCGCCGGCTGGGGTTCGGTCGATGACAGGGAATCCCTCGCAGCCCTTCACAAAGCGGTGGATCTCGGGATCAATTTCTTCGATACCGCCGACGTGTACGGCATGGGCCACAGCGAAAAGCTGATCGGCCGGCTTTGCAGGGAACGCTCTGAGAAGATCCATGTGGCCACCAAAGCGGGACGGAGGCTGGACCCCCACCTGGCGGAGGGGTACACGCCCAAGGCGCTCCGCGGTTTCATCGAGGACAGCCTCAGGAACCTCCAGGCCGAGACGCTCGACCTGCTGCAGCTCCACTGCCCGCCCACAGGGGTCTTCTACATGCCCGAGGTGTTCGACGCCCTGGACGGGATGGTCAAGGAGGGCCTGCTGTGCAACTACGGTGTGAGCGTGGAGAAAATCGAGGAGGCGCTGAAGGCCATCGAGTATCCCGGGCTGAAGACGGTGCAGATCATCTTCAACATGTTCCGGCAGCGGCCGGCCAAGCTGTTTTTCCGGGAAGCCGGGACCCGCAGGATCGGCATCATCGTGCGCGTTCCTCTGGCCAGCGGGCTTCTGACCGGCAAGATGAGGCGGGATACGAGCTTCGAGAAAGACGATCACCGCAACTACAACCGGGAAGGCGCCTCGTTCGACAGGGGCGAGACCTTCGCCGGAGTCGACTACCAGAAGGGATTGCAGGCGGTGGAAGCGCTCAAAAAGATAAAGCCTGACGACTACACCATGGCCCAGTTCGCCCTGAAATGGATCCTGATGCACGATGCGGTTTCCTGCGCCATTCCCGGAGCCAAGCGCCCCGCCCAGGTGGAAGACAACTGCCGCGCCTCGGACCTGCCCGACCTTACCCCAAAGGTGATGGAGGGGGTGCGGGAAACGTACGAAAAATACGTGAAGGCGGACGTGCATCACCGCTGGTAGAAGCCGTCCGGCGAAACGGCGGACCCGTTACACCGAAAAACCACGTATTATTCCGCGACCCATCCGATAGTAATAGAGAGACACTCCGCTTGAAATCTGAGCAATCGGAGATACATTAGTGTACAGCGGGTGAAACAGATGAAAAAACTACCGTATCTGCTGCTATTGGCCTTGCTCCTGGCATCCTGCGCTTCGATCCAGCGCTCCAAGGACGAGGGCAACATCGAACGGATATCCGAGCTGATCAACACGGGTCAGTCGCAGAAACTCGTCGAAATGACCGAGCTTCCCTTTCTGCTGGATCAGGAAATCATCGTTTTGGACAAGGACGTGCGGACATTCTGGAGCACCATCGTCGAGGTCGGATTCAAGGTCGAAGAGCCTGTGCTCCAAAGCGGCACCAGGGTCGGCCCGGAAAGCTACAAGGAATTCTACGATTCGATGGAGGTGGAAACGTTCTTCAGGAAGTACCTCGAGCGGCGTTCCCGGCTCCTGGAGCTGAAGACGAACGCGGGCCAGCACATCCTCCTGCTGGTGACCGACACCCTGTTCACCCGGACAATCCACGGCTTCAAAGGACCGTACTGACATGAAAAAGGCAATCCTTGCAGTCGTCCTGATGATTTCGGTTCTCGTCCACGCCCTCACGCTTCCGAACGACGTCGTCTACTCCGAGGGCGATGCCCGGGTGAAGTACCAGGATGGATACGTTGAGGACGTGTACATCGGCGACGTCTACGACACCGGGGATACGGTCACCACCGGTTACGACGGATTCGTCGAGCTGGACCAGGAAGGCCTGGTGGTCAAGATCAACCCCGACACCGTGTTCACCCTCCAGGAAAAGGAGCAGAGAGGCGAGAAATCGGGTGTTTTCTCCGTAGCTCTCGGGTCGATCAAGTTTCGCTATGACAAGATCACCGGCAGGGAACCGATGATCCAGACGCCCAGCTGCGTAGCCGGCGTCAGGGGCACCGAGTTTTCCGTGTTCGCCGGCGCGGACGGATCCGCCCTGATCGTGGTGGACTCCGGCCTCGTGGAGGTGGAGTCCGAGGGCAAGTCGGTGCAGCTGGCCGCCGAGGAGGGCGTGGAAGTCCAGCCCGGCCAACCGCCGGGGGACAAGTTCGCGGTCAAG
>JAFGQJ010000359.1 GCA_016935715.1 Spirochaetales bacterium | reverse complement strand
TCTGCCGGTCCGGGAGCTCGATCTGGTGGTCTGCTCCACGGGACCGGGATCCTTCACCGGAATCCGCATCGGCCTGGCCACGGCCAAAGGCCTGGCCGCCGGGGTACCGGCCTTACGGCTGATCGGCGTGTCTACTCTCGACGGCCTGTTCCACCGCTACCGCCGTTTCCCAGGCACCGTGGTTGCCGTGAATCCCTCCCTGAGGAAGAAGTACTACGCCGGGATCTACGGCGAAGGCCGGCTGGAGGGCGACTACCTCGAAACCACGCTCCCGGATCTGTGCGCCCTGCTCGAAACCCGCCGGCCGCTCCTGATCACCGGGGCGGCCGCCGCCGAGCTTTACGAGCTGGTTGCCGGTGCGGGCGCCGCCGGGCGGAAGGCTCAAAGGCGGGCGGAGATCGTCGTGGACGATTCACTGCAGCCCAGCGATCCGGCGGGTCTGCTGGCCTGCGGCCTGCAACGATTGGAGGAACCGGCTGTCGAACCGCAGCCTCTCTACCTGAGAAAAAGCGAAGCGGAAATTACTTTTTTCGGCGGGTAGCCCGGTCCACGAAGCGGTCCCACTCGGGGAGCGCCGAGGGGGCGGTCTTCGTAGCCTCGATGTTTTCCTGCTGGATGGCCTGATAGACCTCTTTGCGGTACACCTTGATGGCCCGGGGCGCCTCGATCCCGATCTTGACCTGATCTCCCCTGATGTCCACGACGGAGATCTCGATCTGGTCGCCGATCACGATACGCTCGTCCACCTTGCGGGAGAGTATCAGCATGGCTGCTCCCTCACCGCGGCCAGCTCCTTGAGAATGGGATGGCGGACCTCCCACTTCGGGTTCACCGAAATGCACTGGCGGCCGATCCGTGTCTCTTTGTTGATGATGATCGGCCCCTGGAGGTTGGCGGTCATTTCCATCGGATTGGGCGGCACGGTGACGATGGCGAAGGTCAGCATCTTCTCCCGGGAGTCGATGCCGATCTCTTCCAGCTCCTCGGCAGCGACCTCCACCACGTAGTCGGGCCGGAAGATCACGGGATTGATCAGAACGAAGGCCACCTCCAACAGGTCCAGAGCCTGGAGCCAGTAGAAGGGCTGCTGCGGCGCATCGAGGAGCACGTAATCCTTGAGCCTTTCGAAGCCCAGGATCCCATAGGGGAACTCTATGGTCTGGCGCTCATCGACGTCGATGCTGCCGTAGGCCTTCGTATCGACTCTCATGCCTCACTCCTATCGCAGGAAATCCAGCAGGGTCGGCCGGATGATGCGGGCCGCGGTGCCGACGGCCGCCTGGTGCACGTGCTCGAGCATCTTCAGGTCCGTTATCGCCTCGGTGATGTCCAGGTCGGCCTCTCTGGCCAGGAAGCCGATGTACTCGGGACGCTCCCAGTCCAGGCGCTGCCCGGTCACCTGCAGCCGGCTGTCCTTGGAGCCGATCTCGGCCAGGTGCGCGGTCAGGGCTTCGATGGCGTCATCGATGCCGCGCAGCCCATCCCCGCCGATGCGGTGCAGGTCGTTCTGGTACATCCCGTCGCGGACGGTCATGACCATGTCGAAGATCGATCCGCCGTAGGCCGCGGCGGAGTCCGCCACGTTGAGGGGCGGGGATTCGGACCCCCGGGAGATGATCCCGAGATCCTGGAGAACAGTGCCGCGCAGGTCCTCCGGCCAGATCTGGTGGGCGAAGGTGCCCTCCAGGGTCAGGGCGTTCTCCACCGGGTCGAGCCTGGCTTTCACCGGAGCCAGGGAGGCGTTGATCTTGTCGATGATGGCGTAGAGGTTGTCCCCCTCCTTGAGCCGGATCTCCACCCCGTCTATGCGGATCAGCGAGTCGCTCTGCACCCGGTAGTCCAGGGACTCGACGGAGGAGTAGATCTGCTGGCGTTCGGCCCAGAACACGTAGTTGCCGGGGATCCGGAAATCGAGGGTCGCCATCTCGTCGATCTCCCCCCGGTTGCGGCCGTTGTCACCCACGTACTGCACGCCCGTGATGACTTCCGCATCCCGGCTGCCCTCCACCCTGCCGGCGGATACGCGGAACGGTTCGATTTTGCTCCGGTAGCCGGAGAAGATGTAGTTGCCCTTCCCGTCCACGGAGTTGGCGATCTCCACCAGCTCCCGCAGCAGCTGATCGACCTCCTCGGCCATGTAGGCCATCTGCTGATCATCGTAGATGCCGTTCGCGCCCTGGACGGTGAGCTCCCGCACCCGCTGCAGGATGTCCAGACCGGAGCGGATGTTGCCTTCGGCGAGGGAAAGATCCCCCCGTATCTTGGATATGTTGTCCAAGAACCGCTCCAGGCGGACGACCTTGGACTGATACCGCGCCGCGTGTCCAGCTGCCAGCGGATCGTCCCGCAGGTTCTTCAGCCGGGTCTGGCCGGCCATCTTGTTCTGCAGCTCGTTCATCTTCCATTCCCGCAGCCGCATGTAGTAGCTCATGTCATTGTTGGGCATGTTGGTGCTGATGCGTTTCATACTCTCTTACACCGCCATTCGATTGATGATCGTGTCCAGCATCCTGTCGAACTCCGTGACGAAGCGGGCCGCCGCGGAGTAGCCGTGCTGGTACTTGATCATGTTGGCCAGCTCCTCGTCTATGTTCACGCCCGAAAGGGCCTCCCGCATGTCCCGCAGCTCTTTCAGAACCAGGCTCTGGGTCTGCAGAGCCGTTTCGGCGATCTCTCCGCGCAGGCCGATGTCGATCACCGCCGCGGAGAAGTACTCGTCGAAGCTGCCGCTGACCCCCAGCATGACGGGCTGCGTCCTCAGGTTGGCGATGGCCAGGGCCGCCGAGCCGTCCCCGAAGGCCTCTCCCCCTCCCTGAAGCGCGCTGGCCACGCTCAGGGGGTCGCGGGCCAGGGCCGGATTTACCTCGATCCATCCGGCCGGGTGCGCCTGGGGCGCCACGGCGAACCTGGATTCCTCCACCAGATTCGCCACCGCGTCCGGTCCCCCCCAGTCGAAGGCGCCTGCCGGGCCCGCGGCCTGGAGCATGCCGGCGTATCCCGCCAGGAACTGTCCGGTATCCTCGAGCCGGCGGATCACGAAATCCGGGTTGTCCGTATCCGCCGTCGGGGTGCCGGTGATGGTCAGCTGTCCCTCCCGGTTCAGGCGGGAGGCCACCTCCGCGCCCGATGTGTTGATGCGGAAGATGATGTCCTCCACCGTGTCGGTGGGGAAGTAGTCCACCAGGACATTGCCCTCGGCACCGGGAAGTATCATCGTTCCCCTCAGGCCGACCTGCTCCTTCGGGTCCAGGGCGTTGGTGCCGTTGATGCGGAAGACGTAGCTGGAATCGTTCACCCCGTCGCCGTTGCGGTCGTAGTTGCCGGCCAGGTTGTTGATGAACGGGTACTCCACGAAAAAATCCAACCCGGTTCTGCCGTTCAGTCCGTACGAACGGCTGTGGATCTCATTGACCAGATCGATGAAGGTGACGGTCATGAGATCGAGCTTCTGTATCTCCCCGCGGGCGTCCACATCCCGCAGTTCCACCAGCCCTGCGAGCTTGCCGCCCCTCAGCTCCAGGAGGTCCCCCGTGTCCGCCCAGAGGAGCCTGGAATAGCTGTCATTGGCCGGATCGGGGACCGGCACCAGCTCGTGATGCTCCCGGCCCTGCACCAGGTGCCGGCCGCCGGTGTAGATCACGTACTCGTCCGGGTCCTGGTTCCCTACGGTGATGTCCACCAGCTCGGCGAGCTGCCCGGCCAGGAGGTCCCGCCGGTCGTACAGGTCGTTGGGGTTGTCCCCCAGCGCCTCGATCTTGATGATCTGCGTGTTCAACGCGGCGATCTCCCGGCCCAGGCCGTTCACCTGTTCCAGCACGGCCAGAACATCGCCCTCTATCATGTCCCGGGTTTCCTTGAGGCGGAAGTAGCGGCCGTGGATGGCATCGATCAACGCCTGCCCGCGCTGCAACACCGCCTTCCGTGCACCCACCTCGGTGGGATTGAGGGACAGCTCCTGCCAGGATTCCCAGAATTTGTCCATCAGCGAGCGGACCGATACCTCGGTCGGCTCGTTGTAGATCTGCTCCAGCAGGAGAATGTACTTGTCCCGGGCTCCCCAGTACCCCTCCCCCGCGGTTTCATTGACGATCCGTCCCTCCAGCAGCATGTCCCGCACCCGTTCGACGCGGCTCAACTCCATGCCCTGGCCCAGCTGCCCCGGGTACAGCTCCCGGTTCAGCCCGGGCATGTAGATCGGATCCGTTGCTTTCATCTCCACCCGCTGGCGGCTGTAGCCCTCCACCGAGGCATTGCTGAGGTTGTGGCCGATCGTGGTCAGGCCCAGGGTATGACCGATCAGGCTTCGCTTTCCTATCTCTATCCCCATGAACGTGGATGGCATCGGTTCCTCCTAGGCGTTGCCGTACAGCATGATCGATTCATCCCCCGGCTCCCTGGGTTTACCGCTGCGGGAGTACATCTTGCCCTTGCGATGCGGGAACAGCTCCTCCAGGATCTGCCGCAGGGCATCCGACATGGACTGCACGTAGTAGTTGAGCAATCCAGCCGAAGCCTTTACGCGGATCACCGCGGCTTTCAGATGCCGGTACAACCCGAGAAGCTCGTCCCTTTCGTCCGCCGGAAGCCGGGCCACGATCTGGCTGAAGCTCTCCTGATCCCCGGCCTGCAGTGAGCTCTTGAGCACCCGGTAGGCCTCGATCCTTTCCTCCTCCAGGGCTTCGATCCTGTCGGCCAGCACACGGAGGGAGTCGATCTCCCCGTTCAGCTCCGTCCACTGCCTCTTGCTGATCGCCTGCTGGAGGCCCTTCTGCAGCTCGGCAAAATCCTTCAATGTTCTGGCTTCCGCACGAAGCGTTCGTTTCAGGGTAGAAGTCTTCAACGGCATTCTCCTCTTCTGATATTGTCGGAATGCCGCAGGGGATGCTTAGTGTTTTTGGGGTTCAGAGCAGGATGAGGCACCGGCATCGAGCACACCCTTCGAGCGCTCGCCCAATCTGGAAGCCCGGCCAACTCTGGCCATGGCCTTGAAGAAGCTGCCGTAAAGCGGACCCATGGCCCCGCCGATCTCCATGACCAGAGTGCGGCCCAGAGTATTCAAAGCTTCAGAAAAACCCATCTCCCCGGACAGGCGTTCCCCGGCCAGGCCGAAGCCCTTGGCCATGTTGATGCCGTGGTCCCCGTCGCCGATGGCGCCGTCCACTTCGCTGAGATACACCTTGTTGGCCTGGATAGCATCGATCAATTTTTCGACGACGAGACACGGCCTTCTAGATCGGCAAACTGCATACCGACTCTCCTATCCCTGCCTCAAGCCCATGGAGACGCACTCCAGGTCCATCAGCTGCTTCAATTCCTGGTCCAGCTTCATCACCGTCAGGGTAACCCCCATCATCTCCAGAGAGGTGAAGAAATTACCCACATAAGGCCGGTAGATCGAGATCCCCCTGTCCCCAAGAATCTCGGCCACCCTGTCGTAGAAGATGTAAAGTTCCATCACCGGTGTGGCACCCAAACCGCTGACCAATACGACCACCTCATCCCCTCTGGCGAAGGGCAGGTCGGGCAGCACCACCTCCAGGCTCATGGCCGCCATTTCATCGGCGGTGGCCAGATCCTCCACCCGGATTCCCGGTTCGCCGTGATGGCCGATCCCCACCTCCATCTTTCCGGGCTCGATGGAAAAGTTGGGCTTGCCCACCGCGGGAATGGTGCAGGGAGTGAAACCGATACCGATGCTGCGGGTGTTGTCGATCGCTTTCTGAGCGGCGGAGATCACCTCGTCCAGTGAGCCGCCCAGAGCTGCCCTGGCCCCGCCTACTTTCCACATCAGCACCTCGCCGGCCACACCGCGGCGTTTCTCCCGCTCCTCTTTGGGAGCCGAGGGAACGTCGTCGTTGGCGATAACCGTTTTGACGATGACGTCATCCTCCTCGGCCTCCTGCACCGCCATCCTGACATTCATGATGTCCCCTGCGTAGTTGCCGAACAGACAGGCAACCCCCTTTCCTGCATCGGCCTCCTTGAAAGCGTGGTAGAAAGCGTTGGCCGTAGGGGAGGTAAATATCTCGCCCACGGCCACCGCATCCACCAGGTTCTGTCCGATGTAGCCGATGAAAGCCGGCTTGTGTCCCGACCCGCCGCCGGTGACGATGCCTACCTTTCCCGCAACGGGAGCCTCCCTGTACTTCAGCACCCGTGGGTTTCCGGTCGGCAGCACGATGTCTCGATGAGCCTTGACGAATCCAGCCAGCATATCCGGTACAACCTCGTCCGGATCGTTGATCATCCGTTGCATATTCCATCCTCCTCAGTCGTTATTTATCACCCCCAATATATCGATTATGTAGATTTTCGATAGGAATAGCCACCTCGCCCGGCACCTGTAGATGCTGAGCTCGATCGATGAACGGCCTGCCCTTCAGAATCAGGAAGTGATGGCATTCACAGGTAGCGGGAGATGTCCCGAATGATCTCGTACAGCTTGAGCACATTCTCTTCAGGAACGTCTTCCATGATAACGTGGCTGGTAGAGAGGATGAATCCTCCCCTCCCGGCGAACACTCTTGCCATGCGGACGACCTCCTCTTCGATCTGCCGGACCGTGCCGAAGGGCAGGAGCTCCTGAACGTCGAAGCCCCCGTAGAAGGACAGGGAGCCGCCGAACTCCTTTCGCAGGAAGTCGATCTGCATGGAACGAGCCTTCGGCTGGACCGGATACAGGATATCCAGGCCCGCATCGATCAGATCGGGAATGACATCAGTCAGGGATCCGCAGGAGTGGAACATCAC
>JAFGQJ010000358.1 GCA_016935715.1 Spirochaetales bacterium | reverse complement strand
TGCTGGTAGATCTGCCCTCCCACCCCCGATCCGGCTATCAGGCCCGAGGCCAGCAGCGCTTCGTGAATCGCCATCCGGGTGGCCCGCCGGGAGGCTCCCGAAGCTCCATGGAAGAAGCTGTAGGAGAAACCAAGGGCGATGAGGGGCCCGATCAGAGCCAGGCTAAGTATCAGAAGCGGCAGCGAGGCGGCCCGGGAGATGCCGAAGACCACCACCGCCAGCAGGGCCAGGGCGCCGACCATGGGAGCCGGCCGGAAATGCCAGAATGTCAGACTGCCGAGGAGCAGGAACCCGCCGGCGGTGCACAGTGCGCGGCAGAGCAGGAGGGCCCCGATGGTGCTCTTGCCCAGGCCCAGATCATCCCGGGCATACATGGGGAAGACGGTGACGATCACGCCCAGAACCGTGTAGGTGACGAACAGGCCGACCCAGGCGGGAAAGCGAAGGGAGGTGCTGCGGTCCGGTTTTTCCGCTTTCCTCTCCCTGCTGCGCCCTCTCTGCCTGTCCGAGCGGATTCTGGGAAGGGTCAGAACGGCTCCGGTCAGAAGGATGCAGTTCGATGCGAATATGCCGGCCGCCCCGAACAGCGGATAGCGCGGGGAGAGGCTGCTGAGGGCGCCGGCCAGGAAAGGGCTGACGATGATCCCGGCGTTGCCGGCAAGGGTGAGATGGGACATGGCCCGTCCCAGGCGCCTGCCTTCGATGTCGAACGACAGCCAGCTCATCAGGGGCGGCCAGAAGAAGGACAGACAGAATCCGAACAAGCCGTAGAAGATGAACGCCGGGGCCACCGAGCGGGACAGCAGAATGGCCGACACGGCGATCCCCATGCCGGCGGTGGAGAGGATCATCGAAAAGCGGGGGAGGAGCCTTTCGAAAATCGGCCGCATGGTGAGGCAGCCCAGGACGTAGCAGCTCTGCCAGGTTGCGGCGATCCAGCCGACCGTCCCCGGGGGCAGGAGAAATACCTCGCGCATGTAGAAGACCATGCCCAGGGTGAGCATGCCCAGACCCGTTTCCGTGAGAACGGCGGCGGGCAGTATTACGGCGGTCTTGCCGATCCCGGCGCTCAGGGCGCGGAGGAACTGCTGCTGCTGGCTGATGTACCTGAACTTCACTTGCGACCTTGACGGGTAGAAGAATTGTCGGCTTCAGACGGGCCGGGGGCGAGCGCTACTCCCAGAGCCTGAAGTGGGGATACTCGTCGGTCATCAGGCCTACATACGCAATGACCCGATACGACCACCTGTTGATGCCCATGACGAGCTTGAAGATGTCTTTGTGGTACCTGCCGGTGAACAGCAGAAGGACCGCGACGATGATCACCAGGACCCAGAGCAGCCCCAGGAAGGGGGTTTCCCCATGGTTGGCCGCGCTGTATCCCCAACCGGTCAGGGCGGCCAGAATCGCGTAGTGGGGAATGGCCAGGAACCACTTCACCAGCACCATCCAGTTCTTGAGCTTTTCCGGATACTCGATCTGCAGATCCGCCGGGTAGTCGACGGATTTCAGCGTGAAGGGGGGATAGTTGTCCGTGCCCAGGGCGCTGTAGGCGTAGAAGGCAACCCGCCAGCCCCAGCGCAGAACACCCACGTTGAAATCGAACATCCCCCTGGGGTATCGCCCGGAGAACAGGATGGCGAAGAAGGCGATAATCGTGAGCACCGCAAAAGCGATGAACAGGAAGCAGAGCACGATCACGTGAGGTATGATGAGCAGCCACTTCACCAACCAGAGCGCCCTGGAAGGGGGTTCGGTCAGCTCGCCTTTGAGCTGGACGGGGTACGTGTTTTTTTCCTTTGCCACGGTTTCCTCCCTGTGTCGAGCCGGAAATTTTAAGTTGTCAATGGTCTTTATACAGCGGCGCGGGATTCGAGTCAAACCATCCAGAAGTTTTTGCGATTTTGTAGCATTGCCGCCGATTTTCGGTTAGGATGTACAGGTCACACGGTGACACAATTTTGCAGAGGCAAGGCGGAGAGGCGTACCCAATCGTGGCAGAGAGAATCGGAGAAGCTCTGGTGCGCATCGGGGCAATGACCCCCGAGCAGGTCGACCAGGTCCTGAAGCTTCAACAGGAAGGGGACAATCGTCTGTTCGGGGAGATTGCAATCGAGCAGGGCTTCATCAACGACAAGGCCATCAAAGCCTACCTGGACTCCAGGAAGTAACTGCAGAATCAGTTCAAGGTTCCCTTGTCGACGTACAGCAGGTGAGTATTCCCGGTTGAATCGTTGAACCAGAACTGCAGTTTTCCATCCTGCACCAGAAAGCACTGAGTAAAGGTTTTTCCCCTGCAGGGCGCTATCCTGCCGAAAATGGCTTTGGCTCTGGCAATCAGCTTCCGTTCCACTCTGTTCATGACTTCTAGATTGAACTTTCGGCAGGATTTCGGCTTTGCTTAGCGGAATTTCCCTGTTGTGCTTGCCTCGCCATACTTGGTACACTGGAACCGGCAAGGGCTCATGGATACTTCCGTTATTGGAATCGACATAGGTTCGGTAAGCATCTCCCTGGTTTGCCTGTCCGAGGAGGGGCGGATCCGGCACAGTGAGTACCGCTTCCACAAGGGCATGGTCAGGGAAACCCTGAAGGCCATGCTGGAGGCGGTGGCTCCGGGGAGCTTCGGCGCGCTGGCCTGCACCTCGTCGACGCCCAGGATCGTTCCAATGGCGCACTACTACGACAACCAGGTCTGCGTCATCGAAGCGGCCCGCGGGCGGCACGGCCCGATACGTTCCCTGCTGGTGGTCGGGGGAGAGAAGTTCGTTCTCCTGCGCTTCGATTCCCGCGGGAAGTTCGTCAATCTGAAGGCCAGTACCTCCTGTGCCGCGGGAACGGGCAGTTTCCTGGACCAGCAGGCGGGCCGGCTGGGGCTCCGTGACAGCGCCGAGCTCGGGCGTCTGGCCCAAAGAAACCGAGGCGAGGCTCCGACGATCGCCTCCCGATGTGCCGTCTTTGCCAAGACCGATCTCTGCCATGCCCAGCAGGCGGGCTACAGCCTCGAGGAGATCTGTGACGGCCTCTGCCAGGGCCTGGCACGCAACATAGCGGACACCATCTCCTCGGAGCAGAAGATCCTTCCCCCGGCGATTTTTGCAGGCGGGGTGTCACGGAACCGGGCGGTGGTCTCACATCTGGAGAATCTCCTGGGCTGCGGCTTTGAAGTGGGAGAATCTTCCCACCTGTACGGCGCCCTGGGAGCGGCTCTCTGCGGGCTCCGGGAGGGGTCCGGTTCCGGGTTCTCCTTCTCCAGACCGGAAGAGTTGATCGATCCCGGGCGGGAGACGAAGAGTTACTACTACGAGCCCCTTTCCCTGCGGCTCTCCGAGTATCCGGATTTCGACGACAGTGAGCGCACCGTTTTCGTTCCGTCGGTGGACGGATTCGACATTCCAGTCGAGGTCGATCTCTACCGCAGCGTGGAGAGCTCCGCAACTCTGGAGGCGATCCTGGGGATCGATGTAGGGTCCACCAGCACCAAGGCCGTGCTGATCGACTCGCAGAAGCGGGTAGTGGCCGGATTCTACACGCGCACCGCCGGTCGGCCCCTGACTGCAGTACAGGCGGTTTTCCAGGCCCTGGACAACCTGCTGGAAGAGAAGAAGATCGCGGTGAGGATACGGGGCGCCGGCACCACGGGGGCGGGACGCAAGTTCATCGGGGAGGTGATCGGTGCCGATCTGATCCTCAATGAAATAACGGCCCACGCCCGGGCGGCCTTCGAGCTGGACCCGCGGATCGACACGATCATCGAGATCGGCGGGCAGGATTCCAAGTTCACCACCCTGCGCGACGGAATGGTGACCTTCAGCCAGATGAACACCGTGTGCGCCGCGGGGACCGGCAGCTTCATCGAGGAGCAGGCCGCCAGGCTGGGCGTTTCCCTGGAGGAGTACTCCCGCAGGGCCGAAGGGGTACGGGCGCCGCTGGCCAGTGATCGCTGCACCGTTTTCATGGAGCGGGACATCAACCACTATTTGAACAAGAAGTACTCCGTCGACGAGATTCTGGCGGCGGTGCTGTTCTCCGTGCGGGAGAACTATCTGCTCAAGGTCTCCGCCGAAGGCCTGATCGGGAACAGGATCTGCTTTCAGGGAGCCACTGCCAAGAACAGGGCGCTGGTGGCGGCCTTCGAGCAGAAGCTGCAGCGGCCGATCTTCGTGTCCAGGTACTGCCACCTCACCGGGGCGCTGGGCGTAGCCCTGGCGCTGCAGGAGAGGCCGGGCGATCATTCCCGCTTCCGCGGGATCGATCTGTACAGGCACTCCATTCCTGTGCGCTCGGAGATCTGTCAACTGTGCGCCAATCACTGTCGGCTGCGCGTTGCCGAGGTGCAGGGACAGAGCGTGGCCTACGGTTTCCTCTGCGGACGCGACTACGCGGTGAAGCGCTACGTGAGCAGAAACCGATCCGGTTTCGACATGATCCGGGAGTACCGACGCTGTTTCGGGGAGCAGGAACAGGCTTCGCAGGGATGCGCTCGTCCCACCGTCGGCATACCGGCAGCCCTGCACCTGCTGGAGGAGCTGCCCCTGTGGAAGCAATTCTTTACCGCCCT
>JAFGQJ010000357.1 GCA_016935715.1 Spirochaetales bacterium | reverse complement strand
CGAGAAGAGGCTCGGATGGAGGGACGACTTCGTCGGGGACATTCAGAACCACAATCTCTACCACCTCCTGAGCAGGCCGGGGGAAGGGAGCGACTTCCAGACCAGGCTCGGGCCGGTCCAGCGCTACGTGAGCGAAGATCATCCCGAGCGGTCCCACTGGCACCAGGGTCACGCCCGCTTTTACTGCTCGCCGCTGCTGGAAGCAGGGATGCAGATCTCGGAGATCTCTTCGGGGGGGCAAAACCGGGAGTTCTTCCTGTTTCCTGCCAGCGTGCACTACGAGGTCGCCACGGAGGAGCCGCTGCACCCCTACGAGGACTCCTGCCCCTTCTGCGGCATCACCGGGAAGTACGCCGTTCCCGTGGATCCGGACAGCCAGGACTACTGCCTCAAGATCCACGACCCCCTGGGGCTGGAGCTGCTGCTGCACGGCACGATCCGCGGCCGGCGGGTCAGCCTGCAGAACGGCAGCACGGTCCCTTCGCTCTCAGACCTCCAGGATTCCTGTGCCTGCAAATTCGAGGAGTTTGCACCGCAGCGGCTGGAGCCGCGAAGATTAGCAGTGGTGTTCTTCATGTCCAACAAACCAACCCTCTGAAAAACTTGACGACCCACGATCGATCGCGTAGATTTTTAGTATCTGCCGATAGGAGGGTATCATGAAAAAAACGCTGATTCTGTTGCTTTGCCTGGTAACCGCGGCGGGGCTGGTGTTTGCCACCGGAGAGTCCGAGGTGAAGACCGTCAAGCTCGGACATATCCGTGATGAAGCTCACCCGACCCACAAGGGCGCTCTCAAATTCGCCGAGCTGGTAGAACAGGGGACCGGGGGCCGGATCAAGGTGGAGGTCTTTCCCAACAGCCAGTTGGGTGGAATACAGGAGATGTTTGCCCAGATCCAGACCGGAGACCTGGAAATGGTGTATGGGGGCATCAATACTCTGGGTTTCATCGACGGCGGCGATGCATTCGAGATTACCGCGATTCCTTTCCTCTACCGTGACTACGATCACATGCGAAACGCTCTGAAGGCGGATTTCTTCAAGCCCGTGTTCGATGAGGCGGAGCGAAACACCGGGATCAAGGTTCTGAACGTTGCCGGTGATACCGCACCCCGGGGTCTGTCCGCGAGCAGGCCGATCAGGAAACCGGAAGACTTCCGGGGCTTGAAGATCCGCACGGCCGCCAGCGAGGTGGTGCTCAGGGTGATGAAAAAGCTCGGCGCCCTGCCGCAGCAGATCGCCTTCGCCGAGCTGTACGTAGCCCTCAGGACCGGAGTGGTGGACGCCCAGGAGAACGGTGCCATCGTGGTGGCGAACAACAAGCTGTACGAGGTGCAGGACTACTACATGAAGACCGATTACATCCGGGACGTCGAGACTTTCTACATGAATCCGGAGTTTTGGAACGGACTGTCGGCCGAAGATCAGCAGATCCTGTACGATGCCAGCGAAGAGGCCGGGGCTCTGGTCACGGAGCTCACCGGGCAGCAGCTCCAGGAGGCCTACGCGGTGCTGGACCGTCAGATGACCGTCATTCGCCCTCCCGAGCTCGATCTGGAGGCGATCCGAAGGACCCTGGAGGGAACCTTCACGGACTGGGAAGGGGACAAATGGCCGGCCGGTCTCCTTGCCAAGATTCGCGGGCTGTAGGGCAATAGCCTCAGCTCCACAGCAGATCTCAAACCGTTGGGGGAAGTGCAGCCCCGGCTGCACTTCCTCGAACTCGATTCAAAAGGCACAGCACAATGATCGCGGTACTGTTCGCCCTTCTCTTTCTGCTCATTGGATTCGGTTTCAGCATATGGGCGGCAATGGGAATAAGCGGGGTTGTTTATATCCTGCTTCGCGGTGACGTATCCCTGCGCATAGTAGTCTCCCAGATGGTCGGAGGAGTGGACTCCACGACCCTGGTGGCTATCCCATTCTTCATACTCGTGGGCAACCTGATGAACCGCTCGGGAATCACGCGGAAACTGGCAGACTTCGCGGACTTTTTCGTGGGGCGATTCCGCGGCGGTTTGGCCTACGTATCGATCGTCGTCAGCCTCATCATGGCGGGGGTCTCCGGCTCCGCGGTGGCCGATGCCAGCTCGGTGTCCGCCGTGCTGCATCCGATCATGCGCCAGAGGGGATACGACGACACCTTTTCCGCCTCGATCAACGCCAGCTCTGCTGTAATCGGCCCGATCTTTCCTCCCAGCATCCCGATGATCTTCATCGGCGTGATAACGGGGCTGTCCATCGGCCGCCTGTTTCTCGGTGGGGTCGTACCCGGCCTGTTGATGGCGGCGTTCCTATGGGTGGTTTCTGCAGTTGAAAGCGGCCGCAGAAATTACCGTCGCGTGGAGGCGCAGATCAGCCTGAAGCGTTTCTTCTCTGTGATGAAGGACACGGCTCTGGCTATTCTGGCTCCCGCCTTTGTTCTGGCCGGAGTGATCTTCGGATTCGTAACGCTGGTTGAAGTCGCGGCCCTGGCAGTGCTCTATGTCCTGTTCCTCTCTCTCGTGGTCTACCGAAGCCTTTCGTTGAAGAGGCTTTTCGAGGTCTTCGTGGAAACCGCCGTGTTCTCCGCCTCGATCATGATCATCTTTGCCGTCGTCGGTCTCTACCAGTACATCGTCGCTTCCGAGCAGCTGGGCGGTCAGCTGCTTCGTCTGGTGGAATCCCTCAACATGGGGAAAAATATCTTCCTCCTGTTCTCGATGATATTCTTCCTGCTGATGGGTTGCGTACTCGACGCCGTACCGGTAATGCTGATCTTTTTCCCCGTGCTGTTGCCCGTGGCATTGCGTCTCGGAATCGATCCCACACACTTCGGGGTGACCGTCGTGCTGAATCTCATGATCGGACTGCTCACGCCGCCGATCGGCGCCCTGCTGTTCATCCAGACCAAGATCGCAAACCTGCCCTTCAATACCCTGGTGCGGGCCATCTGGCCGTACACCCTGGCCTTGATAGGGGTCCTGGTCCTGGTCACCTACGTGCCGCAGCTGATCCTGTGGCTGCCGAATCTTGTGTTCGGGCTGGGAGGATAACCCAATGGACAGGATATGCAACGGGATGCACTGGTTCCTCAGACGGCTCAGCGGTGTGCTTTTCGCCGGCGTTTTTCTGGTAACCGTTTTGAACATCAGTCTGCGAAACCTCGGCGGTGTTACCTGGCTCTGGATTCCCGGGGTCTCCCGGCTGCTGTTCATCTGGGCCGTGTTCATGGGAACGGCGGTCCTCTACAAGACGAACGACCACCTGATCATGGATTTTTTCCTCAACAGGTTCTCGCCCGAACGGAGGCAGCGGCTCGAGTTGGTGATCAATATCGTCTTTCTCGCTTTCCTCGTGCTGTTCGTTGCCTACGGCCTGAGCATCGCAAAGGTGAGAATGCGCATATCTTTCGAGACCTGGAAATTTCCCACGGGCGTCGCTTATCTGGCGGCGCCGGTGTCGGGACTGATCATGATCATTTTCTGCATAGACAAAATACGCGTCTATGCCGAGGAACACCGCCGCAGACGATAAGCCCGAGGCCTACACCAGCCCCTGGTCGATCATGGAGTCGGCCACCTTCCTGAAGCCGGCGATGTTGGCGCCGTTGACGTAGTTGCCCTTGGCCCCGTACTCCTCCGCCGCCTGGCTGCAGGCCTGGTGGATGTTGATCATGATGTTGTGCAGCCTGGAATCCACCTCCTCACGGGCCCAGCTCATGTGCATGCTGTTCTGGGCCATCTCCAGCCCGGAACAGGCCACGCCTCCGGCATTGGCCGCCTTGGCCGGGCCGAACAGCGCACCCTTGGAGATCAGGAACTCCGTCGCCTCCAGGGTCGTGGGCATGTTGGCTCCTTCCGAGACGCAGATGCAGCCCTTCTCCACCAGAGCCTTGGCGTCATCCAGGTCCAGCTCGTTCTGGGTGGCCGAAGGCAGGGCGATCTCGGCCTCCGTCAAACCCCAGGGACGTTTGCCCTCGAAGTACCTGGCCTTCTTGAAGGCCTCCGTGTACTCCTTGATCCGTCCCCGGCGGATGTTCTTGAGCTCCATGATGAAGCTCCACTTTTCCTCGTCCACGCCGTCCTCATCCACGACCGTTCCGTTGGAGTCCGACAGGGTCACCACCTTGGCCCCGAGCTGATTGAGCTTCTGCACCGTGTACTGGGCGACGTTGCCCGAACCGGACACGGCCACCCGCTTGCCCTCGAAGCTCGAATCCCTGGTCTTGAGCATCTCCTGGGCGAAGTAGACATTGCCGAAGCCGGTGGCCTCGGGTCGGACGAGGCTGCCTCCCCAGTTCAGGCCCTTGCCGGTGAACACCCCTTCGAAGAGGTTCCGCAGGCGCTTGTACTGGCCGAACAGGTATCCGATCTCCCGTCCGCCGACGCCGATGTCCCCGGCCGGCACGTCGGTGTTGGCCCCTATATGGCGGAACAGCTCGTTCATGAAGCTCTGGCAGAAGCGCATCACCTCTTCGTCACTCTTGCCCTTGGGATCGAAGTCGCTTCCCCCCTTGCCGCCGCCCATGGCCAGGCCCGTCAGGCTGTTCTTGAAGATCTGTTCGAACCCCAGGAATTTGAGGATGCTCAGGTTGACGGAGGGATGGAAGCGAAGTCCCCCCTTGTAGGGACCGATGGCGCTGTTGAACTCGATGCGATAGGCCCGGTTGACGTGGTAATCCCCCCGGTCATCCTGCCAGGGCACGCGGAACATGATCACCCGCTCCGGCTCGATCAGCCGCTCCAGTATCGCCGCCCTGCGATACTTGGGATCCCGTTCGACGACCATATCGAGAGAACCGAGCACCTCTCGAACGGCCTGCAGGAATTCCTTCTCCCAGGGATATCGTTTGCTGATCTGTTCGATTACTTCGTTCACGTAGTTCGCCATTGCTGTCTCCTCCAGGTTTTCTCTGCCATCTTTTCTAACTCGCGTTTTTTAAACTCTAAATCAAAATATCATTTAAAACAATATTCTCAATCCCGTGAAACCGGGCGGCAAGCCCGCGGGCGGGACGTCGGCTGGATCAACCTTGAACGATCCGGGCCGTGATCGAGCGGACGCTCGATTCCAGATCCTTCGAGGACGTCTTTCCCTGCCCTGCTTCCGCCAGTGAACGTTCGATATCCTCCACGAAGGGGATCGAGCCCAGCAGGCGGGCTCCATACTTCTCGGCCAGCCGCGCCGCCGACCCCTCACCTCCGCCCCCCTGCGGACCGCTCCGCGCCATATTCTCGATCACTCCCACCATGGGAACCCCCATCTCGCTGAGCATGGCGAGCAGCCGCTCCACCACGTGCCCGACCAGGAGGGAGGGGGTCGTCACGACCAGAAACTCGGGGCTCGGCAGATAGCGCAGGACATCGAAGATCTCGTCCCCGATACCCGGGGGCATGTCGATCAGAAGTATGTCGAGGGGATCCCAGATCGTGATCGCCAGCAGCTCCAGCATTGCCTGGCTGACCTCGGTACCCCGCAGCGGAACCGCGTGTTCGCGGCTGAAGGCGGCGAAGCTCATGAAATCCACGCCCCGGGCCGCCCTCAGCGGCTTGATCCCCGACTGTTCCTCCGGGAACTCCAGCCGCACGTCCAGAAGCAGATGGGCAGAGGCGCCCTGGAAATCCAGGTCCAGCAGACCGGTTCGGTGGCCTTCCCGTCCCAGTGTCAGGGCCAGCAGGGCGGCGCAGACGCTCTTCCCCACACCCCCCTTGGGGCTGGACACGGGGATGATGCGTTTCACGGGCCGCAGGCGCTTGCCGACCACGTCCAGGCGGGGATCGATCATGGTCAGGCGTCCCCGCCGTCTTCGAGCTCTATGGATTCGATGCGTACACCGCGCCCCCTGTCCAGGACGAAATCCGGGCTCCCGCAGGAGGGGCAGCGCATGTACACGTGAGCCGCCTCGGGAAGAAAATGAATCGCCTCCCTTTCATCCTCGCCGAGCACCTCGTGCTGCTCCAGGAGCCAGCGGTCGCCGCAGGCGTTGCAGCGAAACGCCGCCTTCTCGATTTCGAAGTGAAAGACATCGAAGCCGAAGGGACGATCGGCCAGCAGGTCCTGCAGCCCCGTCGAAAACACCTCCATCTCGATGTGCTGCAGCTCCCCGATGAGCACATTGACGGAAAGGACCTTCCTCCGGCCGTTCTCCCGGTACAGCCGTTCGACCGTGGAAAGCACGGCATCTGCCAGAGCCCACTCGTGCATCTACCGGTTCTCGAAGCGGGAAATGATTTCAGGAAATTCGTACACGACCAGCCCGCTGTCCTCTACTTCCATGCGCACGTGGGTGCCGTCGACCATGCCGTTGATCACCTCCTCGGCTTCTTTGAGGCCCAAATCCGTCTCCAGGACGATGTCCGATACGGTCAACCTGCCCTCGTGCTTGTACGCCGCCCGAAAGAT
>JAFGQJ010000008.1 GCA_016935715.1 Spirochaetales bacterium | reverse complement strand
GTGAAGATGCGCGCGGTGGACAGCGTCCTCAAGGCCGGCGGGCTGTACGGGGAAGAGTCCACCTCCCAGGAAAGGACCGCCGAGGCCGCCGCCTCCGCGGCGGGCACGGGCGCAGCCGCCGAGACCCTCGAGGAGATCACCGCCGGAAGCGAAGAGGTGGAGCTGAGCGCGGAGGAGAAGCGGGTCATCGCCCGATACGTGAACAACATGACCTACATGGTCTACTTCAACGAGGAGGCCGCCGAGGATCCCTTTTACATGAAGGCGGCGGTGGGAATAGCCAACGAGTACCTCACCTCCAACGCCATCGAAGCGATCGATTACGACCAGGTGGAAAATCTCAAGAAGGACCAGCGGATGGTCTACGAGGAGGAGACGGGGCAGGCCATATCGATCATCCAGTGGGCCGCCCAGAAGCTGAACGCCGACGTGTACATCGAGATCGACGGCCGCACCAGCGGGGAGAGCTCCGGTGACAAGTACTACGGGCAGGCGAACATCACCCTGAAGGGATTCGAGGCTTCCACCGGGCGGCTGCTCGGGTCCCAGCCGTGGAACAGCCCCAGGACCTTCTCCACCGCCTCGGAGCAGGCGGCGAAGATCAACGCTCTGCAGACCAGCGTCTACAAGGCCATGCCCGTCGTGATCGACCAGGCCAAGGCCTACATGGCCAAGGCGCTCACCAGCGGCATCAAATACGAGCTGATCATCCAGAATACCTTCGATTCCCGCATGATGAGCGATTTCTACCGCAAGATGCGCAGGAAGGCGAAGGACATCAAGACTGTAAGCCAGACGGCGGAGCAGACGCGGTACGAGGTGTACCTGATCGGTTCGGTGGAGGATCTGGTCGACGTGGTCTACGACGTATCCGACACGGTTCCCGGTCTCGAGGGGATCTATCAGGTTGTATTACGCGGGAAAAGTGTTACCTTTAATACAGGCATGTAGGGGAGGCGTCGCCTCTGGAAATTAGAAATCTCTACAAAGGAGAGAAGTTTATGAAACATCTGTGGAAAGTGGCTGTCGTGTTGTTAGCGGTTGGCATGGTGTTCGTGGCCTGCAAGACCAAGCCGACGCCGGAGCAGGAGCAGGCTCTCAAGGTCGAGCCTCAGGTATATCCCCCCAAGGTGATCGAGCACAAGCTCACCGCGCTCGGCGGGGATGTGCCCGAGTGGGTCTTTCAGTACGCCAACGGTGAGGACTTCGAAGAAAAGCGGGAATACAGGGACATGTACGTCTTCATCTTCGAGCAGACCGGCAAGGACCTGGAGGGTGTTAAGGCCTGGACCCGCAGCTTCTCCGCGGCGACAGAGGTGGCCCGCATGGTCTCCACCCGGGTGATGAACAAGTTTGCCGGCGCCCAGGTGGGAGACAAGGACATGGTGGAAACCTACATGGAAGAGGTGGCCAAGATCCTGGCCGTGGCGGAGTACGCGGGGGCGCGCAAGAAGGACGACTTCTGGCTGCACAGGCAGTACTACGACGACAACGGCAAGCCCACCGAGAAAATTTACACCTACTTCCTGTTCTATACAGTGCCGCGCGAGCAGATCGACGCGGCCATCCAGAGAGCCCTGGACTCCCAGAACAACAGGGACAAACCCAAGACGGAGGAGGAACAGACGGCTCGTGACAGGGTGAGGGAGCTGTTCTCCGACGGTCTGTAGCAGAGGCTGTAGAAATCGAGATTTCTGCAACCGACCTCGAATTCCGGAATCCCATAGCCGGAGATTGTTTGGGATGATACGCGGGGACGACGAAAGTCCCCGCGTTTGAATAAAAAAGTTGAACGTCTCCCTGGCGGTGTGATCCTCATCAGCAGGACGAACCGGCTGCCCGGAGGAGAAGCGTTCGAAAGAGGAGAAGTGCATGAAACCAGTCAGTGTAATCACCATTTTGTTCATCGGAGCGCTCCTGCTGCTGTACACGGGCTGTACCTCCGGCCCCGACACCGGTCAGGAAGCGGCGGCCGAAGCTCCCCCCGACTGGGTGCTGAATCCTCCTGACAGCGACGAAAAGTACATGTATTTCACCGGCTACGGTACATCCGGCAGCGGCAGCCTGGCGGAAGCGGAGCAGACCGCCCGGGGAGCCGTGCTGGATGAAATCATGCGCTACCTGGGCGTGCGCATCACCTCTGAGACCACCGCCACGGCTCGGGCTTCGGTGGACGATTTCCAGACGGACGTGGTCCAGCAACTCACCTCCCGCTCCTCCGGACGCGTGGCCGGTCTGGAGGTGGCCGAGAAGTGGCAGGTCGAGCAGGCCGGTGCTCTGACGCTGTACCTGCTGGCCCGTTACGACAAGACGGACCTGGCCAGGGAAAAACACCGCCTGGAAGAGGTTTTCCGGGAGAAGATCGAGGCAGTTTCGGGGCCGGAGCTGGAAGCCCAGGAACTGCAATCCCAGGGCCGGCCCTACCAGGCGGCGATCCGCTTCCTTGATGCAGCTTCGGCAGCCTTCAAGTCTGACCTGGAAAACGTGGAGATCAAATTCGAGAGGAACATCAACCAGGCCAGCGAGGCGATTCGAAGCATCGGCATCGTCAAGCTGAACGACAACCTGAGCACGTTCATGGGAAAGGAGTTCGAGGAACCCTTCAGAGCAAAGGTGGTCAACGGCTCGAACGCCGATGATCCGGGCGTAGAAGGGGCGTCGGTGCGGGTGGTGTACAAGCTGATGAGAAGCAGCGGCAGGCCTGCGGTGCGCACCGAAACCGTGAAGAGCGACGCCTCCGGGTTGGTGTCCTTTCAGGTTCCGGCCCCGAACTTCGTGGGCAGGGAGCAGGTTACCATGTCTCTGGATGTCGGCGCCGCGATGGAGTCTCTGCTCGATGTTCCGGATGATCTGTACAGCCTGGTGGAGGGATTCGAGCAGCTGGTCATGAGCAAGAAGGTCGCCTTCTCCTTCGAATCTCTGTCCATGGCCTCCCGGATCAGCACCGGGATCGCCGTATTCGATCTCGACGCCTCATCGAATCCCATCGCTCTGACCGAGACTTCCGCGGGGCTGCTGGAAAGGCTGGGGCAGGCCGGTTTCCAGATCATCAATCTCCCGGTGGCGGTAACCAACATCGCCGGACGTCCCGCCGCCCAGGTGACCCGGTTCCTGTACGACAACTTCGGGACCCAGGTCGAGCGAGCCATCTTCGGCACCGCCCGGATCTCCGATCATTCCCAGGACAAGGACACCATCATCATCCAGGTTACGGGCACGGTAACGGTGGTGGAGCTCGAATCGGGCAAAACCCTGCTCACGGTGAACAAGTCCAAGCGGGCTCAGGGCACCAACACTTCGACGGCTCTGTCCACGGCCTTCAAGAAGCTGGGCGAAGACATGGCAGAGGCGATCGTCAACCAGCTTCAGTAAGACACTCCAGACGTCTCAGCTCACCAGATGCGGCGGAAGGTGTTCCAGCCGGTTGTGGTAGATCACGGCCGCGTGGGCGGGGTGAAAGTCGACGCGGGTCATCCCGGTGTTGTGCAGGGTGAACCAGATGCCATCCGTGCCTGATATTCCGCTCAATGCCAGCATCACCTCGTGATAGAAGCCTGCATGGGTAACCACGGCCACCCGGTCCTCTCCGCTCCCGTGCCGGCGGCGCAGCTCGGCCAGAAAATCCCCGGCCCGCTGCTTCCACTGAGGCGCGGTCTCCGCCGGGCGGCTCCACCAGCCGTGCTCGTTCAGCGAATCCGGGAGCAGAAGCCGGGGATAGTGCTCCTCGAAGTAGGAACGGCTCTTGCCGGGGCGGCCGATCAGCTCGCCGGTGCGCTCGTCCTCCATGAACACGCCCATCCGTTCGTGAACCTCCGGCCAGGCGACAACCGGCAGGTTGCAGCTTCGCGATACGACGCTCGCCGTGGCCACGGCCCGCACCATCAGCGAGCAGTAGAGGTGGGTGAACCTATGACCGTCCGCCCTGCCTCCGTTGGAGGACAGATAGTCGGCCAGCAGCCGGGCCTGCTCGGCCCCGAGCTCGGTCAGCTCGGGGTCATCGCTGCGCCCGACGGTCGAGCCGGTTCGGGTGTAGAGTTCGTTGTTCGCCGACTGGGCGTGGCGGATCAGGTAGAGAGTCATCTCGCGCCCTCTGTGGAGTTTTTACGAGGCGAACCCGTAGGTCCAAAAACAATATAATGACTGCACCGGCAGAAGTAAAGCGCAGAAGGAACGCTCGATCCGAGCCGGAGATCACCAACCGGTCGATGCGGCGCAGGCGACAACTATCCCGTCTTGTGGAGAAACTCGAAGTTGCATATCCTCATCTCGGGTATGCCGTTGTCATCCCGCACGAGACGGCCGTCATGGTTGACCGAGAGGAGCAGATGGGATCCCCGTAGATTGAGATCCTCGATTCCCACTCTGGACAATCGCTCTTTCTTTGTTTTCAACACGGCGAAGTACTCTTCTTCCGAGATCAATTCTTCTCTATACGCGTTCAGCGCATTGATTCCACGCAGGTAGTCGTCGTCTGCAACGGCAAGCCGTTCGTCCGGACCGTTCCAATAACCCCATATGATTATATAGCTGTGGTTGGGCTTCAATACAGGAGTCCCATCGGGACCTGCATATTTCTCGTGACTCTTGTATCTGCTGTCATCGCGAATCGAAGGGGAAATAGAGACCTCTTCTCCGAACATATAGATTGCTCTTGGATATACGGTTCGTATCCCCATTCTGCTGAGCTGTACGGCGATGCTCACTTCTTCGAATGGACTGTTGTATCCATATTCCAGTATCTTCCGCTCGTCCTCTTTGAACGGATCCATGTCAGGCCTGATGCCGACTTTCGATACCTTCCAGACCATGTTTATATAATCTTTGGTTACCGTGTGGTATATGTCGTGATACTCGGACAGCTTGGTTCGCCGGGTGGTTTCCCATCGCTCGGGCAAGAAGTAGTCGAATAGATCCGGATCTCTTCCCACGACCCATAACCATCCATCGGTGCTTTCCACATGTCCAAAAACGTAGTCGACCCCCAGTATGCTCACGATCTTCAGCTGTGGAGGAAAACTGTCGCTGTAGGTTGCCGAAAACCTGCCCCTTTGTTTCTGATGATAATCGATGCGCCTGATCCGTTTGATGCTCTGTTCCCGTGCTTGTGTTCGAACCAGCAGCTCGTAGTCGATCACGGCGTACAGGATTTCGCCCTCCCGGTCTCTTGCCAGTGTGCCGTCATTCCTGGGTTTGACTATTATGTGGTGGGGTTTCCTGTCCCGCACCAGGAAGCCTTTGAACTTCATTTGTTCGGCTACTCTCAGAGTCAGATCCATCACCTGTCTCTCTTCCAGGAGCTTTTCGCTGCTGGCGTGTGCGGCATCGATCCCCTTTATCCATTCGAAAATCATTACATAAGGGCGACACATGTCCAGTTGAACTTCCCTGTGCGCCTCGATGATCGTCTTCATTTTGTATTCTTTTCTCCCGGTGCGCCACAATTCCACGCGCTCTGAGGGAACGTAAATCGCCAGCGGTCTCTGAGTTATGATCGTTCCGGGAGACTCGCATCTCGCATTTCTCAGCTCCATGACCAGGGAAAACTCTTCAAAAGGACTGTTGAACTCGGCTCCTGCAAACTCATCCGTATCGTGGTCGCCCGGAATATCCTGGCCCATGCGGTTCCACTTTATGACCAGGTCCTTGCTTCGTCCGCTGATTTCTTTCGTCGTGATCTTGTACGTACATCCGCTGCCGGACAGTCGAATGGAATGGCTGTCATACCAGCTCTTGTCGGTCAAGAAGTTGTGGGGTTTCAAGTTCTCGACGAAGGGGAGGCCGTATCGGGTAACGTACAGGTCATCCCCGTTGTCACACTTGATGTGCAGGTAGTATACGTCCAGTATCTTTTCGATCTCGAAGATATCGGAGTCCGGGTATGAACCCACCAGTCGTTCGAACTCGGAAAGCGTTGACTGCATACACAAATGAGAGCACAAAGCAGGGAACCTGTAAAGCTCGGTGTGATGCTGGAGTGCAGCTTGATTTTCGCCGGCTGGAGGTCTATTTTAAAATCAGGGTCGGAGGCTGCCCTCCGACCGGGATGTACGCCGAGAAGCAACAGGAGAAGCCATGCTCATCTCTGCCAGGAAACGTGTGAAGTTCATGATAACGGCTTTCCGGGACGGGTTCCAGTCTGCCTTCGGGGCCAGGGTATTCACCCGGGACTTTCTGCCCGCCGTCGAGGCGGCAAGCTGGGCAGGTATTTCTCATTTCGAGGCCGGCGGGGGAGCCCGGTTCCAATCCCTGTACCTCTACTGCAACGAAGACGCTTTTGCCATGATGGACGCCTTCAGGGAAAAGGCGGGTCCCGAGGCGAATCTGCAGACCCTGGCCAGGGGAATAAACGTCGTGGGACTCGACTCGCAGCCCCGGGATATCATCCGCCTGCATGCGCGGCTGTTCAAGAAACACGGAATCACCACGATCCGCAATTTCGACGCCCTCAACGATGCCGACAATCTGGTCTACAGCGGTCAATGCATCGTGGACGCCGGCCTCAAACACGAGGTGTGCGTAACCATGATGGAGCTGCCCCCCGGATGCAAAGGATCCCATACTCCGAAGGACTACCTGAAAGTGCTTGCGAACATCCTCCGGGCCGATATCCCATTCGACGCCGTCTGCTTCAAGGATGCGTCGGGGACGTCGGCTCCTTCCAAGGTCTATGAGACGATCCGGTTGGCCAGAAAGAAACTGCCCTCGAAAACGCAAATTCGTTTCCACACCCATGAGACCGCCGGCACGAGTATTGCGGCCTACAAAGCTGCTCTGGAAGCGGGAGCGGACGGAATCGATCTGTCCCTGGCGCCCGTTTCCGGCGGCACCTGTCAGCCGGATCTGGTGGTGATGTGGCACAACCTGAAAGGCACGGGGTACGATCTGGGCATCGACATCCACAAGATCCTGGAAGCCGAGAGAGTTTTCAAGGACTGCATGAAAGACTACTTTGTTCCCCCCGAGGCAACCGAGGTGGAGCCGTTGATCATATTCTCTCCGATGCCCGGAGGCGCGCTTACTGCGAATACGCAGATGATGCGGGACCTCGGGATCCTGGACAAGTATCCACAGGTGATCCACGCGATGAGCGAAGTCGTGGCGCGGGGAGGTTTCGGTACATCCGTCACCCCGGTTTCCCAGTTCTACTTTCAGCAGGCATTCAATAACGTCGTTTTCGGCCCGTGGAAGAAGATCGCCGAGGGTTACGGTAAAATGGTGCTGGGTTACTTCGGCAAGACTCCCCTGCATCCCGATTCGAAGGTGGTCAAGTTGGCCTCGGAGCAGCTGGGGCTACCGCCCACCAGCCGAAGCCCACTGGAAATCAACGACGATGATCCCGACAAAGGCATGGAAGCGGCCAGAGCGATGTTGCAGGAAGCGGGAATACCGGACAGCGAAGAGAACCTTTTCATTGCGGCAACCTGCCGGGAGAAGGGGATCGCTTTTCTGAAGGGGGAGGGCAAGATCGGGGTTCGCAAGAACAGCAAGGACGAACCCGAGCCGGGCCGGCATGTCCCGCCTTCCCGCGGCAGCGAGCCGGCCGCGGCGCCGCAGCAGGCTCCTCGAAAAGAGCCGACCCCCGTGTGCTCGCCGGTGCCTGGCGTGCTGACTCACGTGGATGTGGGGGTGGATGAAGAGGTAGATCAGGGACAGGTCATGGCGGTCGTTGAGTTCATGATGATGGAGACTGACGTGTACGCCCCGCGGGCGGGAGTTGTGAACAAGGTGTTCGCCCGACAGGGCGATCGGGTCTGCCAGGGCGACCGTATAGCGTTGATTACGTGAAGCGGGGGAGGAAAGCGCGCCGGTAGCAACCCGTACACGGAGCCCGCGGCCCGGCGAGCACACGGGGCCCGCCCGTCAACGGAGAAGCGCCGCCTTGATCCTGGAGGGATGGTTCGAAATGATTCCGCGAACCCCGAGATGCACCAGGCGGGTGGCTTCACCGGGATCGTCCACGGTCCAGCACAGGATCCGGCTGTTGAGGATCCTCCGCAGGAAGAAGGAGCTGCATGGATTGACCTGCCTCGATTGGGGTTTCATGAACGGGGTGGGATAAATGATGCCCGCCAGGCCGCGGCGCAGCATCAGGGGCACCTCCCGGTGGGTCGAGTAGATGTGGGCGGCGGGGATCTCCGGTGCCAGCCTCTGGACCCGACGGATGCAGTAGGGATTGAACGAGGAGATCAGACAATGGTCGCCCAGGCCGTGACCGCGGACCCGTTCCAGCACCGCCTCTTCGAGGCCGCAGCCGCGCCTGCGCCCCCACTTGAGCTCGATGTCGTAGTACAGCCGGTCTCCCAGCAGCTCGAAGACCTCCTCCAGGAGAGGGATTCCCTCTCCCCGGAAGGTGTCGGAGAACCAGCTGCCGGCGTCCAGGGCACGAATCTTCGATGCACTGCAGTCCTGCACCCGCGCCCGGAAGCCCGTGACGCGCTCGAGATTCTCGTCGTGGATGACCACGACCCTGCCGTCCCGGCTCAGCCGTACATCCAGCTCCACGCCGGGGATGTCGTGTTCCAGGAGGAGGGAAAAAGCGGCGAGGGTGTTCTCCGGCGCCAGGGCTGAGTAGCCCCGGTGGCCGAACAGCAGCACGCCGGAGGGATCGTGATCCGAACCAGCGGTGAACACGGACGAGGAATTATGGATCTTCACCCGTGCCCATCTTCTCTTTCAGGGCTTTCAACGCCTGCGCGGCTTCGGTGTCCCGCAGTTTTTCGCTCAGGGAATCCGGCTCTCCCACCAGCATCTGCATCTGCGCCAGCAGGGCCTCGGCGTCCACGCGCAGAGAGGAACGGATCTTCGAGGTTTTGAGCTTTTCCTTCAGGACGTCCACCTTGACTTTGAGATCCAGCTCTTCCTGCAGGAGCCTGTGCCGATGGGCCTCCAGCTCCGCTACCCGCTGCTCGGCCGACCGCTTCAGGATCGGTTCTCCCCGGCTGTCGGCCAGGGCGACCCGGCTGCGCCAGTGATCGAGCTCCTGCTCCGCCACGGCTCTCTGTTTCTGGGTCTTCTTCAGCGAGGTGATGAAGGCCAGCACGTACTCGCGGGCGGATTCGAAATCCATGAAATCGATGTCTGTGTCTCTCATCTATGTCCTCCCGCCTTCATCACAGAAGATACTGATAAAGCAGCGGCTAGTTAAGCGCAAAACCGCCGGCGGACCGTATTCCGCGCCGCCGCGGCAATATTGAACGGCTCGGGCAAAAACCGTATCCTGTTCCTGATGGAGAACGGTCTGTTCTATCCGCAGGATTCGATTGCAGCCCTGGCCACACCGTGGGGGGAGAGCGCACTGGCGGTGATCCGCGTTTCCGGCACCGGGAGCCTGGGGCTTCTCGATTCCCTGTTCCGCCCCGCCTCCCCCTCTCTGGACGGCCTGCAGAGCGCCGAGGGGCACACGATCCACCGCGGCGCCATTGCCGTTTCCGCTCCCGGGCAGCAGAGCGAGACCGTCGACGAGGTGCTGGTGGCGGTGTATCGGGGGCCGAGGAGCTTCACCGGCGAGGACGGAGCCGAGGTGTTCTGCCACGGCAGCCCGCTCATCGTCCGCCGCGTTCTGGGACTGCTGGCGGAGAGGGGATTCCGCTTCGCCGGGCCCGGGGAGTTCACCCTGCGGGCATTTCTCAACGGGAAACTCGACCTGACCCAGGCGGAGGCGGTGAACGAGCTCGTGCGGGCAAAGTCGGACAGGGCCCGGGCCATCGCCCTGAACCGCCTCAGCGGGGCGATCGAGCAGACAATCGAACGGATCAAGCAGACGGTGGTACGGCTGAGCGCTGCGATCGAGCTCGGCCTGGACTACGGCGAGGATGAGATCGAGGCGGGGGACGGCCTTGCGGAGGACCGAGAGGCGGCTCGCTGCCAGGAGGAGCTGGAGAGGCTCCTGGCCACCTATCGAATCGGGCGGCTGTACCAGGAGGGGATCTCCGTGGTGCTGGCGGGCAGAACCAACTCGGGAAAGTCGACCCTGTTCAACAGGATGCTGCGGGAGGATCGGGCCATCGTGTCCGAGGTCCACGGGACCACCCGGGACTACCTCGAGGCGGTCGTGATCCTCGAGGAGGTTCCCATCAGGCTGTACGACACCGCCGGGTTCAGGGAGCGGGCGGAGGGCGTCGAGGCGGAGGGGATGCGCCGCACCGACAGCATCGTGGCCAATGCGGACCTGATCCTGTATCTGGTCGACGGCGAAACCGGCCTCACCGACCAGGACCGGGAGTTCCTCCGGGCCCGCGCGGGGGCGGGGCGCACGATCCCGGTCTGGAACAAGATCGACACCGGGCAGACGGGCTGCCCGGAGGGATTCGTTGCGGTGAGCGCCAGGGAGGGGCGGGGACTGGAGAGCCTGAGCCGCAGGATCGCGGAGAAGGTGCTGGAGGGAGCCGGTTCGGTGGACGCCGGGGAGCCGATCATCGATTCCCTGCGGCAGAAGGGCCTGCTCGAGCGGGCTCTCGCGGGCATCAGGGACTTTCGCGCGGGCCTCTCCGGCGGCCAGCCCCTGGACGTGCTGGCCGTGGATCTCAAAGAGGCGCTGGATGCTCTCGGGGAGATCACCGGCGAGGTTACCTCGCAGGATATCCTCAACCAGATCTTTTCCCGATTCTGTGTGGGGAAATGAACGGGGATTTTGACGCCGTCGTGATCGGCGGCGGACACGCCGGGATCGAGGCCGCCGCTGCCCTGGCCTCTCTGGGGCACAGGACCGTGCTGATCACCCAGAATCTCGACTGCATCGGCAAGATGTCCTGCAATCCCGCCATCGGCGGCTTGGCCAAGGGCAACCTGGTGCGGGAGATCGACGCCCTCGGCGGTCTGATGGGCCGGCTCATCGACCGCACCATGATTCAGTTCCGCATGCTCAACCGCAGCAAGGGGCCGGCGGTGCAGGCGCCCCGCGCCCAGGCGGACAAGGCCCACTACAGCCTCCTGGCCAAACAGACCCTGGAGCAGCTGCCCGGTCTCACGCTCTTCCAGGACACGGTGGTGGATTTCGAGCTTTCCGGGCAGGGGGCTCAGGGACCGGGAATCCGGGGGGTGATCACCGAAAGAGGCAGGCGGATCCGGGCCGGGACCGTGGTGCTCACCACGGGAACCTTTCTGGAGGCGATGATTTTCATCGGGGAGTACGCCGCCCCGGCGGGCAGGCTGGGCGAGCCGCCGGCCTGCGGGCTGGGACCGCGTCTGCGGGAGCTGGGCTTTCAGGTGGGGCGGCTGAAGACCGGAACGCCGGCCCGGGGTCTGCGCTCCTCGCTGATCCTGGAGCGCATGGAGGAGCAGAAGGGGGAGCAGCGGATGCTTCCCTTCAGCTTTTCCGCAGGCAGCGGCGTGTTGGAACGGCCTTCGATGTCCTGCTACATCACCTATACCACGGAGGAAACCCACCGCATCATCCGGGAAAACATGCACCGCTCTCCGCTGTACGGGGGCAAGATAAAGGGGATCGGACCGCGGTACTGCCCCTCCATCGAGGACAAGGTCGTCCGCTTCCCCGATCGGGATCGCCACCAGATCTTCGTGGAGCCGGAGGGACTGAGCACCGAGGAGGTCTACCTGAACGGGATCTCCTCCTCCCTGCCCGAGGAGGTCCAGGAACGCTTCCTGCGAACCGTACCCGGGCTGGAGAAGCTGGAGATCCTCCGTCCCGGCTATGCCGTGGAGTACGATTACATCAACCCCACCCAGCTCGATCCCTCCCTGGAGACGAAACGCATCCGGGGCCTGTTCGTGGCCGGTCAGACCAACGGAACCTCCGGATACGAGGAAGCCGCGGCTCAGGGGCTGATGGCGGGCATCAACGCTTCCCGTTACCTGCGGGGCTCTCCCCCCCTGGTCCTTTCGCGGGCCGAGGCGTACATCGGCGTCCTGATCGACGACCTGGTCACCCTGGGCACCGAGGAGCCTTACCGCCTGTTCACCTCCCGGGCCGAGTACCGCCTCTGCCTGCGCCACGACACGGCGGATCTCCGGCTTCTGGAAACGGGCTACCGGATGGGGCTCCAGGACCGATCCGCCCTGGAGGTCCTGCAGGGCAAACGCCGGGGAATCGAAGAGATACGCGAATTGCTGCGTCAGCGTACCCTGCAGGAAAGCGACTGCCGGCGCTGCCCTGACGACCCCCTGCTGCGCAGGTACCTGGCCCGCCCCCTGGAGCACGTGCTCAAGGATCCAGAGGTCCACATCGAGCAGCTGCTGCTCTGTACCCTCGGCCCGCAGGAAGCGGCGCGGATGAATCCCGAATGGCTGCATCTGAGCGAGCTGGATGTGAAGTACGAAGGCTACATCAGGCGCCAGGAGAAGCAGGTGGAAAGGTTCCGCAGGATGGAAAACCTGAAGATCCCGCGGGATTTCGACTACCGGGGCGCGACCGGGCTGTCCACCGAAAGCCGGCTCAAGCTCCAGGAGATCCGCCCCCTGTCGATCGGACAGGCTTCCAGGATCTCCGGCATACGCTCTTCGGACATCGCCGTGCTGCTGGTGCATCTTCGACGCGGGCGCGCAGAGGGGGGCTGATTGCAGGGGCAGGCCGTGCTTCGTGAAGGTCTTGCCCGCCTGGGCATACCCTTCGCTGCGCAGCAGCTCGACCAGGTCCGGATTTTCCTGCAGGAGCTGGAACGCTGGAACAGGAGGTACGGTTTTATCGCCCGGGGAGAGGGGGCGGAAGGCCGGGAGCTGATCAGCCGGCACGTGCTGGATTCACTGTCCGCCTGGCCGATCATCTCCGCCATCGAGTGCAGGGGACGGATCGCGGACGTGGCCAGCGGCGCCGGCTTCCCCGGGATCCCCCTGGCGGTGTTTCTGCCGGATTCGCGTTTCACCCTGGTGGAGCCCTCGGCGACGAAGACGGCGTTCCTGCGGAATGTTGCGATCCTGGCCCGGCTGGAGAACGTGGAGGTGGCCGAGCAGCGTCTCGAAGATCTCGACCGCCGCTTCGACCTGGTCGTGTTCCGTGCTTTCTCCCCTATTTGCAGGCAGCTTCCCGCCCTGAAGCGCATCGTGGAACCGCATGGAACCATCATCGCCTATAAGGGCAGGCTGCAGCGCGTGATGGAGGAGCTGGACGGCGCCGATGCAGATCCCTGGAATCTGAGGATAATTCCCGTACGGGTGCCCTTTCTGGAGGAGGAGCGGCACCTGGTGGTGATCAGCCCATCTTCTTCAGGAGCTTGAGCAAACCTTCCTTGTCCACCAGGTCGATCATCCGCGCCTCGACGAACCCCCGTGCCTGTTCGCTGAAGGTCCCGGAAGCCAGACAGACGGCCCGGGCGGCGCGTATCTCCCTGGCTTGCACGTACAGGTCCCGCAGCAGCAGCTCCCCGATCGCGCCCTTGGAGCGGACAAAGCGAAACAGAACCTGCTCCTCCCACTGCGGGGTTCGTACGTGAGCCAGTATGTCGGCGTATTCCCCCTTGCGGAGGGAGATATTGACCAGCTTGGTGCTGGAGTTTGGATAGTAGCGGGCCGCGATGCGGCGGCACAGAGCGATAAAATCCGAGCTGCCGCCGACCAGGAAGGTCTTGAGGAAGCGGTTGGTGCTCACTTCCTGGTAGCGGTTGATCTTTTCCGTCGTGTCCTTGTAGTCCGGACGCAGCGTGTTGATTTCCTTCCACAGCCGGATCGCAGCGGCCAGATCTCCGGTTTTCAGGTGCACCTCGGCCAACCGGTACTTGAGCTCCAGCAAGACATCCTGCCTGATATTCTCGTGGCGAAGCCCGACTTCGAAATCCTCGATAGCAGGCTCGAATCTCTTCGCGTTCGTATTCAATGTTCCGGCGTGCAGCGCGGAAATCGCTCCGATGTCCGGATCTGTACGGAGATGGCTGAATATCGTCAAGGCCGGGTCATTCTGTCTCAGGGCGAAGTACGACTTGGCCAGCAGGAACCGGACCCGCTTGTCTTCCGGTTCGAAGTCCAGCGCCCGCTGCAGCACCCCGACCGCCTCGGCGTAGGCCTTCCCGCTGTACAGGCAGGTGCCCAGGTGACGGTTGACCGCCGCGTCATCTGGCCGCTGGCTGCGGGCTATCCGGAAATATCCGGTTGCTTTCTGCAGGTTTTTGCGACCGTACTCCAGGAGCCCCAGGTTGAAGTTGACCTCGAACTCGTCGGGTCTCAGGCTTCTGGCCGCCGTCAGGTGTTTATGGGCTTCCTCGACTTTCCCGAGCCTGGCAGCTGATTGCCCGAAGCGCAGGTTCACGTCGAACTCGTCGATCTGCCGGTTCGCACCGCACATGGCAACGAGGGACTGGTAGTACTTGTACGAATTCGCGAAATCCTGCTCCTCGAAGGCCAGCCAGGCCAGATCCTGCAGAGCCGGAACGTCGTGCGGGTCCTGAGCCAGCCTGCGGCTCGCTTCCCGGATCACGAGATTTCTGTCGCGCTGCCCCGTCCGGCGGCCTTTCGAACGGTCCGAGCTCAGGACGAACACGGCGGCAATGATGAGCAGCCCGACTGCGGCCAGCGCGATCAGCACATAAAACAGCACGTCCATTGAATTGCGTGTATTGTCATGGAGAACAATAGGGTTGTCAAGTTTAACGGTCCCGGCGGCCGACCTAGTAAACAGGACCCCTTTGCTTTTTTTAGGCGCGCGCTGCCCGCCCTGCCTCGACGCTTCGACGCTGCGCGCGTTGACAAAGCGGGTGCGGGGCGCTACGATTCACTTCAGGCAGGGTGCGAGGAGGAGAGTTGAACGGACAACAGATAGGAATCAAGCTGGCAGACGGCAGTTTTTACCCGGTGCTGTCGGGGGACGATCGGGGCAGGAAGAAGCTGATCCTTACCACGGTCCGGGACAATCAGGAAACGGTGCAGATCGACCTTTTCAAAGGCGAAGGAAAACTGGCCGAGGAAACAGACTACATCGGCACATTGATGATAGAGAATATCCAGCCCGCTCCGATGAAGGAACCGGAGGTCGAAGTGGTTCTGGGAGTCGACGAGCAGGGGAATCTTGAGGCGACTGCCAGCGACGCGTTGACCGGTGAGAGCCAGAGCCTGTCGGTGAGTCTGAAATCCCTGGCCGAGGGCCCGAGCGATTACCCGGAGTTCGAGCTGGAGCGCGAGGGCGGGGATGATTTCGAGGAAACGCTGCTGACCGGGGAGACCTATCCGATTTCGACCGCCGATCGGCGCAAGGAGCATCTGGGCAGGAAACGCCGCAGTCCCCTGCTGCTGATCGGCCTGGTCCTGCTCAGCCTGATCCTCATAGCCGCCATCATGTTCGTGGTGTTCAGGGCTGTCGGGGGAACGCCGATCCCGCCGCTGTTTGCAGGAAGGAGCGAAGCCGCCCCGACGGAGACCACGGCCGCCGGGACGCCAGCTGCCGGG
>JAFGQJ010000356.1 GCA_016935715.1 Spirochaetales bacterium | reverse complement strand
CCGCCGGATTCCATCGCCCTGGCCATCGAGCATATGAAGAACAATCTGGATCAGCCGATCACGCGGGACGAAGTAGCCAGAGCCTGCAACATGTCCTACGGCTACTTTTCCAAGGTTTTTCACCATCGCACCGGCCATACATTTACCGAATTGCTGAATCACTTCCGGATCGAAAAGGCCTGTGCCCTGATGGACGAAACCTCCCTCAACATCAACCAGATTGCACTGGACTGCGGCTTCAACGACCAGAGCTACTTTACTAAAGTCTTTCGCCGCCACACGGGATCGACCCCGAAACAGTACCGGACCAACTCCGCCTGATACCCTGGATCAACCGTACGACTGATAAATCACCGTACAACTTGACAGGGCGTTCTCCAGTCTCTATTCTGATGCTACTTTTTTCACAACCAATACCGCGGAGGAAAACATGGCAAAACTGGATCCCACAAAAATGAAGGACTGGGAGATCGCCGAAGCGGCGGAAGCGCACATGAAGACCGTCTACCAGATGGCCGAGGAAATGGAGCTGGAAAAGATGGAGCTTCTCCCCTACGGGCACTACGTAGCGAAAATCGACTACATGAGCATCCTGAACCGATTGAAGGACAAGCCTGACGGGAAATACATAGAAGTAACCGCGATCACCCCCACTCCCCTGGGCGAGGGGAAAACCACCACCTCGATGGGGCTGATCGAAGGGCTGGGCAAGATCGGGAAGAAGGTCATCGGCGCGATCCGTCAGCCCTCCGGCGGTCCCACCTTCAACATCAAGGGATCGGCAGCAGGGGGAGGGCTGGCCCAGTGCATACCCCTGACCGATTTCAGCCTGGGTCTCACCGGAGACATCGACGCCATCACCAACGCCCACAACCTTGCCATGGTGGCCCTGACCAGCCGGCTGCAGCACGAGTTCAACTACGACGACGCCATGCTGGGCAAGAAGAATCTGAAGCGGCTGAACATCGATCCCCGCAACGTGGCCATGGGCTGGTCCATCGATTTCTGCGCGCAGGCGCTGCGGGAAATCGTCATCGGCCTGGGTGGAAAGATGGACGGCTTCATGATGAAAAGCGGCTTTCAGATCACCGTTTCCTCGGAGCTCATGGCCATCTTGGCGGTGGCGCGGGACCTCGCGGACATGCGGGAGCGCATGGGCAAAATCGTGATAGCCTACGACAAGTCGGGCAAGCCGGTCACCACAGCGGATCTGGAGGTGGACGGAGCCATGACCGCCCTGATGACCAAAGCCATCAACCCGAACCTGATGCAGACAGTGGAAGGCCAGCCCGTTCTGGTCCATGCCGGACCGTTCGCCAATATCGCCATCGGCCAGAGCTCGATCATCGCCGACCGGGTCGCACTGAAGCTGGGAGACTACCATGTAACCGAAAGCGGCTTCGGTGCCGACATCGGCTTCGAGAAGTTCTGGAACCTGAAGTGCCGTTTCAGCGGCCTGAAACCGCACTGCTCGGTGATCGTGTGTACCGTGCGCGCCCTGAAAATGCACGGAGGAGGACCCAAGGTCGTGCCGGGACATCCCCTGGACAAGGCGTACACGCAGAAGAACATGGAGCTGGTCGAGAAGGGTGTGGACAACCTCATCGCCCACATCGAGACCGTGAAGCAGAGCGGGATCTCCCCTGTGGTGTGCATCAACCACTTCTACACCGATACCGACGAGGAGGTAGCCCTGATCCGCAAGCGGGCCGAGTCTCACGGCGCCAGGGTCGCGGTCAGCAGGCACTGGGAACAGGGCGGCGACGGCGCCAGGGAGCTGGCGCAGACGGTCGTGGAAGCCTGCGAGCACGAGCCGCACCTGGAGTTCCTCTACAGCGACGACACGCCTCTGCGCAAGCGCGTGGAGCTGATCGCAAAGAAGGTTTACGGCGCCAATGGTGTTTCCTACACCCCCGAAGCGGAGAGCAAAGCCAAGGCCATCGAAGCGGACGGGGGGTTGAGCAAGCTGGGAACCTGCATGGTGAAGACCCACCTCAGCCTGACCCACGATCCGGCTGTGAAGGGACGGCCCAGGGACTGGACCCTGCCGGTTCGCGATGTGCTGGTCTACGGCGGTGCCGGATTCGTGGTGCCGGTGGCCGGAGCGATCAAGCTGATGCCCGGTACGGCCTCCGATCCCGCCTTCCGCAACATCGACGTGAACACAAAGACCGGGAAGGTTCAGGGGCTGTTCTAGTCCGGTTCGGCTGCAGTTCGAAACATGATCGCACAACGAGGCTGTCCGCCGGGACAGCCTCGTTTCGTTAGGTCCCGCCGGCGAGCCCGGATACCTTCAGACAACCGTGCAGGGTTTCGCGGTATTCTACGTCGTGAATTTCCTGTTCCACGGAATATCGACCTCACTCCACGCCGCGATCATGATTCGGGAGATTCCGAACACGAAGCGCTCGACCCTCTTGTCTTTTGAATCCCTGGTACTGCAGTCGGGAACCGCCGTCGGCTCGATCTTCATGGGATTCGTTTCAAAGGTACAATCGATATCGGTTGCCTGGTATATCGGCTCGGCGATTCTGCTGGCATCCTCGCTTGCCTACTTGTTTATTCGGAATAAATTCACGACTGGAAAAGCAGCCGCTTGTCCACATGGATTTCCGCCGCGCTGAGCCACATGCTCTGGAAGGGCTCCAGTCCCAGGGCGAGGGAGCCGTCCCCGGCACGAACGAGTTTCCGGCCGGCAAGGTTGTCGTACGGCCCCCCGCCGGATGGGGAGCCCGCTGCCAGCCCGGCCGCCCCCGGATCGACCACAACCGACTGCTCGCTGTCGCTGACATTGACAACCACCAGCGTGTGAGCATCCGTGCAGCAGCAGTGCACCAGGGCCACGGCATCCGGCGTGCTCTCCGAAAGCGGGGCAAGGACTTCCGCCTCCCGGCCGCGGAAGTGCAGAGCCGGGTCGCTGTCCACCACGGCGATGAGATCGTTCATGCCCCGGGCGATCCGGTGCTCGAGGGTATCGCTATCCTCGATCCGTGCGGCCAGGCTGTCGAAGTCCGAGCGGGTGCGCTTCAGATCCCTGAGCTCTCCGGTTCGCTCCAGGCGTTCGTGGTCGTTGGGCAGGGCGAGCAGATCGTTGAGGTAGACCGACTTCACGTTGCGCCCCATCAGGCTGAAGGCCAGGGTGTAGAAGGACAGATAGCGCCGGATCTCCAGGGGCTCATCCTCCAGCGGCAGCAGGGAATCCCAGGTGGAGCAGCACAGCTCGTACGGCTCCCGTCCCTCCGCAGTCGCCTTGTACTTGATCCTCCCCCCGTTCGCCTCCACCACCCCGGCCAGGGCCTGTCGCTGCGAAGACGTCAGCAGATCCATGCTGCCCCTCACGGATTTTCCGTCGTGGCTCTCTGCCAGGCTGAAGCGGATGCTGGTCTCTGGTGTTTCGTAGCTGCCGATCAGGTCGAAGACCCGCGGCAGGACCGTCACCCGGCCCGAGTTGAATACGTGGGGCAGTATGCAGGCCAGGTGAAAATCGTACATCATCGGCGGCCCTTGCGGGTCGGCCATCTGGCTCAGAACCGCGCTGAGCCGGTCATTGACCTCCAGATTGGGTACGATGCGCGGAGAAACGGCGTCCATCGAGAGGTAGAGGATCTTCATCAGGTGGCTGACCTCCGGGAGACCGAAACAGCAGGTCTTCCACTTCTTGAAGGCGTAGTTGGCGGCATCCAGCCTCAACAGGTTGATGTCCATGGACAGGTACCAGGAAAAATCCTCGGCCAGCAACTTCAGTCCTTCGAAGGTTGCGGTGTTCAGATCAGCCTGAACGTGGCTGAAGGTGGTGAGGACCCGGATCTCCGGACCGAACACTTCCGCGTCGTGCCTCTCGTACAGTCCGGCCAGACGAAAATCCTGCCCGATGGCCTCCAGCAGATCGGCCCGGCTTCCAATCTCGGGCTTGAAGATGTATGGCTCATGCTGGACCTCCTGAGCTTCGGAGAGGGTGAAGAGGATTTGCGGGTCAACCTCGGTCTGCTCCCTCAGATAGTCGCGAAAACGCAGAACGTGCCGATAATCCTCCTCCAGGAGCATCTGGTCATTGCGTACCTTGTTGAACACGTACAGAATCCCGAGCACCTCCCGGGGCGGTGCGCCCGACCCCAGCCGGCGCTCCATCTCCGCATAGCGCTCTTCAACACTCATCCGCGCGATCCGGGAATCCGCGGGTTGGCGGCGGAAGATCGTGAACAGGGGAAAGGGCCTGGGCCGGAACACCTTCGCGAAATCTCCATCGGCCAGGCGCTGCTGATACTCCGCCTCGGGAAACACGAAGAAGCACTCCCCCGCCGCATCGTCTCCTTCCAGATAGGCCTGAAAACGGGGATTGCGGATATCCACGTGGTTGAGCACGAAATCCGCCATGGAGAAGCGCCGCTGCATCAGAGCGGCAAACTGCTCGTTGCTGCCGAACCGGTCGTGGATGCGGTTTCGCACGACCTGGGCGAAGTACCCGTCGTTGAACCGGTCCTCCACCACCACACAGGCGGGAAGCATGTGGATTCCCCGGATGGCGGGGAAGTAGCGGGAAAGAAAAATCTCCAGCGCCGTCAGCGTAGGCTCGCCGGGACGTTGAATGCTGTCCGCATAGGCGATCAAAAGGGTTCTCTGCTGTATGCGGGATAGGGGGTCCGCGGGACGGTAGGACAGGTCCTGCCTTTTTGCAGCCGGATCCTTGTTCTTCCACACATCCTGGAGCATGGCGATCCACTGCCTACCGATTCTATCGGCCAGCTCTCCGTACTCCTGGGCCGGGAAGATGGTTGCGAAGCGCTTGCGGATCTCCTCGACGTTTTCCGCGGCCAGGGGCTGCCAGCTCTCATGCTTTGACATATACCCTCCAGATATGCCGTGTGCCGACGTCGGATCACACCCTCAATTTCCGGCGCATTCTGTCTTTCAACTGCTCGTTTTCCTCTACAACGTCGAGGACCCGCTTCCAGGAGGCATTGAAGGCCGGATATTTCTCGGCCCGGCCGGCCCTCTGCCTGGCCATCTCCAGCAACTGCTCGGCTTGCGGAAAGAAACGCTCGTCCGCATCAGAAGGCCGCAGCACTTGCAACGCTTCCAGGGCCTGTTTTTCCAGGTCCTCCTTGAGAAACTCCCCCGGGTAGACGCCGAAATCCTCCGGCTCCAGGGACTGAAGCTCCGGATGCTGCTGGGAGACCTGGAGCTTGCGCCGCTGGTACACGAAACGCAGCACGTCCCGCTGGAGCTTCCCATAGGAGGTGGTGGTGAGCGGGTCTCCGGGTGAGGCTTTGGGCGGCAGGTGGGTGATCGTAAGCTTGCCGTCCAAAAACCAGTTGCAACCGAACAGCCGGGAGTTCATCAGGTAATCGATGTCCTCCCCCCGGGTGATCCCCGGATCGAAGGAAACGTTGCGGAAGAGCTTCGGTGGGAACACCATGTTGCCCCCGAGGGCCAGCGGTGTTTCCACGACCCCCTCCCCCTCCGCGATGCAGGCATCGAACTGCTGGTTGATCAGCACCGCCTTGCGTGCGAACTTGTTTTGCGCCTCAGCTTCCTCCGGGCGGACCTTCAACCGGTAGTCCCCCGCCGCGTTCAGGTAGATGCCTGCCAACCCTGCGTCTGCCTCCGCCAGTCTTTCCAGCATATCCATCGACTGCACGGCCCTCTGCAGATAATCAGCCGGTACGACCTCATCGTCGTCAATGGCTACGATCAGCTCGCTGTCCAGAAGGACCGAACCCAGGATTTGGCAGTTGCGGACCTGGGGGTAGGCTTCAAGGCTGACCAGTCCCGGATCCAGTCCGCGACTGTCCAGCACCCGACGCACCCGGTCGAGGTCGGAAGGTGCGAACTGGGTGATCGGATAACTGGCTCTGAACGGTTCGATCAGCTGATCCACCCTCTTCTCCGCCTCCGGGGCGATTTGACTATGCACGGGAGCGGTGATCAGCAGCACCCGGAATTCGTGTGTTCGAAGGGCCTCGAGACTCTCCAGACAACGCTGGAGGGTTCCGCTCTCATCAACCGGGGTGGGGTGGTCGAACACGGCATCCCCCGGTTTTTCAGCCTGCCCGCGGGCACGGCACCAATAGGTGGGAATAACGATGGTTATATTTTTCAATTCGCTCCCCTACACCCCCGGGTTCCGAGGAGCAGGCAACCGTGGTTACCCGAAACTACCCCTTGAGGGTGTTCTTGGCCGACTGCACTGTATTGTACAGGAGCATGGTGATGGTCATCGGCCCGACACCCCCCGGCACCGGGGTGATGGCCGCGGCTTTCTCGGAAACCTCGTCGAACTTAACGTCCCCGACCAGCCGGGTTCCTTTGGGCGCGCTGGGATCCTCGATCCGGTTGACACCCACGTCGATCACCACCACGCCATCCTTCACCATATCCCCGGTCACGAACTCCGGCACGCCGATGGCGGCGATCAGGATGTCCGCCTGCCGGGTAACGGCGGGCAGATCCTTGGTGCGGGAATGGCAGACGGTCACAGTGGCATTGGCGTCCTTGGCCTTCTGCAGAAGCATGTTGGCCACCGGTTTGCCCACGATGTTGCTGCGTCCCACCACCACGACGTGCTTACCCTCGGTATCCACGTTCGAATAGACCAGCAGCTTCTGTACGCCGTAGGGGGTGCAGGGCAGGAACATCGGCTCCCCGACCATCATGCGCCCCAGGTTCATCGGATGGAACCCGTCCACGTCCTTGTCCGGGTGGATCCGGTTCAGAACCTTTTTCTCGTCGATCTGATCGGGCAGAGGCAGCTGAACCAGAATGCCGTGGATCTTCGGATCCTGATTGAGCTTGTCGATCAGGGCCAGCAGCTCCTCCTCCGGGGTCGAAGCATCCAGATTGTGCTGTTCCGAGTAAACCCCGATATCGTGGGCCGCCGTGTTCTTGTTGCGCACGTACACCTGGGATGCGGGATTCTCCCCGACCAGAACTACGGCCAGCCCCGGGGTGACTCCATGCTTGCTCTTGAGCTCTTCGATCTCCTTCTGGAGCTCCTCACGGATTTGGGCCGCTATCTGTTTTCCGTCGATGACCTTTGCTGCCATGCTGTACCTCTTCGTTTAAGATGTTGGATTTGTGCAGCCATTTTGGGCCGTATCGCCGCTGTTATGCAAGCCCACGGAGCCGACGTAACGCTTGATCATTCACCCTTTCTCTGCTATGGTGGTCCAAATCCACCTAATAACCCAAGGGGAATCTCGCTGCAATGCCTGCAAAGCGAACGGGTAAAGGTTGAACGGACAACCCCGGGATTAAGGAAAACGCAAAAAGGAGCAATTGAATGTTTATCGCCGTCGGAGAGAATATCCATTGCACCCGGATCTACAAAGTCGGGGGCGTCTTCGTAAAGAGTTTTGATGAAAACACCTACGTGATCGCCTATGAAGAGGACGGGCAGGAGAAGCACCTTCCCATAGCCAAACGCTTCGTGGAGTCCAGCGACTGGAAGAACGGCAAGGTCAAGCATGCTGCCGTGGCCATGTGGCAGGGACTGCACGGCAGCGAGGCGGAGCGAAAAGCCGGAGTGGACTATCTGCATTACATGGTGCGCAATCAGGAAGCCCACGGAGCTTCCTACCTCGATCTGAACGTGGATGAGTTCAGCACCGACATCGGTGAACGCAAAGAGCTGATTCGCTGGGCCGCCGGCATCATCCAGCAGGTCTCCACGGTTCCCCTGAGCATCGATTCGTCGAATATCGAAATTATACAGGCCGGGTTGGAGGCCTGCGATTCGGCCAAGGGCAGCCCCATGGTCAACTCGGTTTCTCTGGAGCGTAAAGGGGCGGTGCAGATCGCCAAGAGCGCCGGAGCGGTTGTGATCGCCGCGGCCACCGGGGAGACCAGCATGCCCACGAACAAGGAGGAGCGGATTGCCAACCTCGAGACCCTGATTTCCCTGCTGGAAGACAGCGGTTTCACCTCCTCCCAGATACACCTCGATCCTCTGGTGTTCCCCGTGTCGGTGGATCCAAACAACGGGCTGATGATCCTCGAAACCATAGAGGAACTGCGAAAGGCTTACGGCCGGGAGATCCACTTTGCCCCGGGTCTGAGCAACATCAGCTACGGCATGCCGAATCGCAAATTGATCAACCAGGTATTCACCTATCTCTGCGTGGAACGGGGTTTGGACGGCGGGATCGTGGATCCGATCCAGATCAATCAGGGCGCCCTGGATGCCCTTGATACCGATGCCGAGCGCTTCAAGCTGACCGAGGCCTTTCTTACCGGTCAGGATCATTACGGCATGAACTATATCTCTGCAGTACGGAGCGGAAAGCTTTAGATTATTACTAACTTGGTAAAAATTACCAGTGAATCGTACAAAATTACCTAAAAAATAAACAAATTTACAAAAGCAATGTCCCTTCTTCCACTATAATACCGGCTATAAACAACCATTTTTGTCAGAAAAGGGTAGAAGATTGGCTTCAAGAAAGGTATGTGTGATCGGCGCGGGGATTTCCGGAATCTCGGTTGCGAACAATCTCTCCCAAGCCGGGATGGAAGTTTTTCTGGTGGATAAGAATCCCTATCCCGGCGGACAAGCCGTATTCTACGGCTGCAAGGCCACGGACGAATGTGTTCGCTGCGGCGTTTGTCTGGTGCGGGAGGCCGTAGCGACTCTCAAGAACCAATCGACCACTCAGTGCCACTTCTCCAGCCGCCCCGTCGGATATCGCGCGGCAGACGATGCCATGGAGCTCGACATTCAAACCACCGCCAACCCGATCGACTGGAAGGCCTGCGTGGAATGCGGGCGCTGCCAGGAGGCCTGTCCGGAACAGGCGATCGAGAGAGTCCCTGGCTGGAAGTATTTCGTCAACGAGAGGTGTACGGCCTGCGGCAAGTGCGTGGATGCCTGTCCGGTAGGGGCGATCGACCTGAACCGATCGACCCGGACGAGCACGCTTCAGGTGGACGGCCTGGTGGTGGCCGCCGGCTACGAACCCTTCAATCCGGAGATCAATCGCAAGTGGGGTTTCGGAACCAATCCGCGGGTCGTTACCGGCAGCCAGATGGAGAATCTCTTCTTCCAGGAGAAGTACCTTCCCCGGGAGGCTCGGAGCATGGCCTTCGTACAGTGCGTAGGGTCACGAAGCGTGATGGAGGGACAGAAACATTGCAGCCGCGTCTGCTGCGCCTATGCCCTGCGCATGGCCGGACGGCTCAAAGAGGAATACCCCGATCTGAATATCGATTTCTATTACATGGACATCCAGCGCTTCGGGAAAAACTTCGACGAGTTCTGGAACCGGATCCAGGGTAAAATCAATCTGATCGCCAGCAATCCCATCAGCATCAAGACCGACGAGCAGGGTCTGCCCGTCGTACGCTATGAATCCCTGCCCGAGCTGGCCTGCCGGGAACAATCCTACGATGTGGTGGTGCTGTCCAACGGGATCACCCCGGCCGCGGATTCGGAAAACCTGGCGGATATGTTCAGCCTTGATCTGGATACGGCCGGTTTTATCAGACCGACCGGCAACGGAAGCTCTGCCACAGGCAACCGCGTGTTCACCGCGGGAGCCTGCAAACGACCGATGCGCATCGACGACTGCGTCGAGGATGCTGCTGCGGTTTCCCGGAAGGTGATGCAAAACCTAGGAGAAAAACCATGAGCGATTCGATCGTTGCAGTTCTCTGCGATCACCAGTGCAGTTCCAAGGGTCCCCTTCAGACCGCAAACCTCACCAAGAGGCTGGCAAAAAGTTCCACGGTTGACAAGCTCATTGTTTTGGACAAGGCCTGTGAAGAACCGGAAAAGAAATTGCAGCGCATATCGGGAAAGAAGATCCTGTTCGCCGGCTGCCCCTACCTGGAGGAGAGCGGGTTCTATACCCTGGCCGCGCAAAAACTCGGGCTGGATCCCGGCCAGTGGCTGGCTACGGACATTAAATCGAGCATCCTCGATCTGTACGAAGATCCCGATGTGATCGAGGAAAATCTGGTCGGCCGGTTGGAATCTCTAAGCCGTCTGCTGGCAGACAGCGCCCCCGTGAAGGATCGACCGGTCAAGTTCAAACGAAGCATCCTCATCTTCGGCAGCGGGTACTCCGGCCTGAAAGCCGCCCTGGAGCTGTCCGGAGAGAAGCTCAGCGTGGATCTGGTGGAAACCACGGACCCGCCCCTGGCTCCGGGTTGCCTGGCCGAGGGACTCCGTCACCCCGGTCTGATCCAGGAGCTTACGCAGCGGGTGCGTACAAGCGAGGATGTCGCCGTGTTCCCCGAGACGGCGATGGGCGCGATCCGGAGGGTAGAAGAGGGATTTACAGTCAGCTTCGACGGAGGCGGGCAGAGGGAATTCGGGGCCGTGATCTTCGCGCCGGAACGTTTAGAGGCGCCCGCGGAAGAGATCGGTTCCTGGAATCTGACTCAAGCTTACGAGCGGATCCGTGAGCACCAGCCGATCAAAGGCAGAATCGTATTCGTTCTGGACTGCCGTGCAGAGACACCACCGGAGGTTATCCAGGATGTTCTCACCGCCGCCAAAGTGATCAAGGAGCGCTCCCACGCGGAGATCTGGATCCTGCTCAAACAGCTGCGTGTCGCCCTGCCGGGTCTGCAGGAGCTCTACGACCTGACCCGGGAGATGGGAGTGATCTTCATCAAATACCGGAATCTTCGCCTTCAAAACGAGTTCGGAGATTTCGAGATCACAGGTGAGGACCCGCAAACCGGTTCCGCCTTCCGCATCAGCAATCCGGACCGGGTGGTTATTCCGGGAGCCTGTGGGCTCAGCGCTTCGGCATTGGAGGCAGCCAGAACCCTCGGGCTTCGCCTGCTGGGCAACCAGTACACCCAACCCTACTCGCTCTGGCGGTTGGCCAATGAATCGAATCATCCCGGCGTGCTGGTATGCGGAAGCGCCCGGGGAAACATGGACGCCAGCGGTGTGTCCGCCGACGCGGCTTCCATGGTGCAGGCCCTGAAAGCGTGGATGATCCCGGAGGGCATTACACCGGTGGAACATGTCGCTTCCGTGGATGCGGAGAAATGCGTCTATTGCCTGACCTGCGTCCGGTTATGTCCCTATCATGCCATGGGAAAGAATATCGAGGACAGAGTCGCCCAGCCGATCACAACCGCCTGCCAGGGATGCGGGATCTGTGCCGCCGAGTGCCCGGCGGAAGCGATCACGCTGCGCAATCTCAGCCAGGAGAGCGTCCTGGCGGCGATGCAGGCACTGTAGAGCGATGTTGAAGGAGTCTGGAGTTGGCTGATTCAATTCTGATCATGCACTGCAAAGAGGGCGCCAAGCGAGCGCTGGCGCGTATGACCGAGGAGGGATACACACTCCCGGCCCGGTTCAAGACCTTCGAGCTTCCCTGTACGGGAAGCGTAAACGAAGTGTTGCTCATGGAGAACCTGCAGAACGGCGCAAGCGGGGTGATCGTGCTCGGCTGCCGCAAGGAAAACTGCAAGCACATGGACGGCAACCTCAAAGCCGAGCGCAAAGTCGCCCGCATAAAAAAGATGCTCTCCGAGGCGGGGGTGGAGGGGAGATTCGTGGAGATGGTCTTTGCCGCTCCGGATGAAGGCAAGCGGCTGCACGACACCCTGCTGCGCCTGGCCCAGGAGGGGCATTCGGAAGGAAAACACGAATGATCGTTGCAGAACAAAAACCGATAAACGAAATCCTGGAGATGCTCCCCGAGGGCAAACGCATACTGGTCGTGGGCTGCGACACCTGCGTGACCGTGTGCCTTGCCGGAGGGGAAAAGGAAGTCAAGGTCCTGTCCGCCGCCCTGCGCATGGCCAAGAAGCCATTCGGCGAAATCAAGGGGGTGTCGATCGAAAGGCAGTGCGACCGGGAGTTCATCGACGAAATCAGAGAACAGGTAGCGGCCGTGGACGTGGTTCTGTCCATGGCCTGCGGGGCCGGGGTGCAGATGATGTCGGATTTCTTCCCCGACAAGCCGGTGCTTCCCGCTCTGAATACCCTGTTCATGGGTTCGAATGAAGGCGCCGGATACTGGATGGAGCGCTGCCTGGGCTGTGGAGACTGCGTCCTGGATCTGACCGGCGGGATTTGCCCGCGAACCCGTTGTTCCAAGGGACTGATGAACGGTCCCTGCGGAGGAAGCGAAAACGGGAAATGCGAGGTGGATCCGGAGAACCTGGACTGCGGCTGGAACCTGATCTACCAGCGACTGAAGAGCCTCAACCGCCTGGATACGATGATGCCCATCCGCCCGCCCCAGGACTGGTCGAAGTCCCACGACGGCGGACCGAGAACACTCGTCAGGGAGGATGTCAAGCTGTGAGCGAACTCAAGTCCGACAGCAATCTCGAGAAGCTTCTTTCCAAAGGCGAGTTCGTCGTAACCGGAGAGCTCGGTCCTCCCAAGAGCGTGGACATGAGCGTGCTGGACGACAAGATCGCCGCCCTCAGCGGGGCTGTGGATGCCGTCAATATCACCGACAATCAGACCGCAATCGTGCGCATATCTTCGATCGGTACGGCCTTCTACGTCATGGCCAGGGGTTTGGAGCCGGTGGTTCAGATGACCTGCAGGGACCGCAACCGCCTGGCCATTCAGGCGGATCTGCTGGGCGCCTACCTCAACGGGGCGCGCAACCTGCTGTGTTTGACCGGAGACCACCAGAGCTTCGGCAACCACCCGCAGGCCAAGCAGGTTTATGACATCGACTCGGTACAGCTGATCTACATGGTGAAGCAGATGCGGGACGAGAAAACCTTTCAGTGCGGGGAAGAGATCCGCAACAACAAAAAGTCGGAGATCCATGAACCGCGCTTCTTCATAGGGGCGGCGGCCAATCCCTTTGCCGATCCCCTGGAATGGCGGGTGAGCCGTCTGGAAAAGAAAGCAAACGCCGGGGTGGATTTCGTGCAAACCCAGTGCGTATACGACATGGATTGCTTTCAGCGCTGGATGGAGGACGTGGTAGCCCGGGACCTGCACAAGAAGGTGAAGATCCTGGCCGGAATCACCCCGATCCGCTCGCTCGGCATGCTGCGCTACATGAAGTCGAGCGTGGCCGGCATCTCGATTCCCGACTCCCTGATGGAGCGCTTCGAAAACGCCACGGATGTAAAGGAGGAGGGCAGAGCCTTCGCCCTCGAGCAGATCGAACAGTTCCGCCGGATGGAAGGTGTGGCGGGTGTCCACATCATGGCCATCGAAGCGGAACGAACGGTCCGGGGCATCGTGCAGGATGCCGGACTGCTTCCCAGACCTAAGGCTGCATGAGCTCTCGACTGGGGAGAGTCATAAATAAACACAACCTTTTTGGAGGATTACGGTGGCTGACATCGTCATGACCGAGCTGGACAAGGATTTCAAATACGAGGTGGCATCCCGGCCGGGAGCGAGCTTTTTCAAACGCTGCTTTTCCTGCGGCACCTGCACCGCTTCCTGCCCTGTATCCGAGATCGACGAACGCTTCAATCCGCGCCTGTTCATACGCCAAGCGCTTCTGGGAGAAAAGGAGAAGCTTCTGTCCTCGGAGCTGCTGTGGTACTGCACCCAGTGCTACACCTGCTTCGCCCGCTGTCCCCAGGACGTGCGTTTCACCGACGTGATGGCCGTGCTGCGCGACATGGCGGTGGAACAGGGCTATGTGCCCAAGGACATGCGGGAGAAGATCAAACGGGTGGACGTTCTGGCCCAGGAGATCCGCCACGGGCTTGCCGAGGCTCTCTGGGCGGATGTAAAAAACAACGACCCGGCGGAGATCGAGAAAACGGTAAAAAGCAAACTTACGCGTGGCCTGAAGGAGATACATCAGTCATGAGTCAAAAAGGCAGCGGTTCGGTACTGGTCGTCGGAGGAGGAATCGCCGGCATCCAGGCCTCCCTCGACCTTGCGGAGACCGGTTTTCGAGTCGATTTGGTGGAATCCTCCCCCGCGATCGGCGGCATCATGGCCCAGCTGGACAAGACCTTTCCCACCAACGATTGCTCGATGTGCATCATGAGCCCCAAATTGGTCGATTGCGCCCGGCACTTGAACATCAACCTGATGACCCTCTCCGAGGTCCAGTCGGTGAGCGGCGAACCCGGGAACTTCGACGTCAAGGTGCTGCGCAAGGCCCGCTACGTGGACGAAGCCAAGTGTACGGGCTGCGGGGAATGCGAGAAGCACTGTCCGGTTCCCATGGCGAGCGAGTTCGACGAACGGCTGGGAACCCGCCGGGCGATCTACCGCCCCTTTCCCCAAGCCGCACCCAATGTGTTCGCCATCGAGAAGAGGGGCAAGAGTCCCTGCAGCGACGCCTGCCCGGCGCAGTGCAATGCCCACGGCTACGTTTCCCTCATCCGGGAGGGCAGGTTCAAAGACGCGGTGGAGCTGATACGCGACCGCATTCCCCTGCCCGCGGTGTGCGGACGGGTCTGCGGCCTGTGTGAAGATGCCTGCAACCGCGCCAATCTCGACCAGGCCGTCGAGATCCGCGCCCTCAAGCGCTTCGCCTCGGATTGGGAGATGAGTCACCAGGAGGAAATGGCTGAGTATCTGGAGGCGGCTAAGCCCGAAGGCAGGAAAAAGGCCAAGGTCGCCGTCATCGGGGCCGGACCGGCCGGACTGACCGCGGCGTACGACCTGGCCAAGCTCGGTTATCAGCCGGTCGTCTTCGAGGCCATGCCCAAAACCGGAGGGATGTTGCGCTACGGCATCCCCCAGTACCGCCTGCCCGACGATATTCTGGACTACGAAGTGGGGGTGATCGAGAAAGCGGGGGTCGAAATCAGGACCAACGCTCCCTTCGGCGGAGAGAATACGGTCCAGAGCCTGCGCGCGCAGGGTTTCAAGGCCGTTTTCATCGCCGCCGGCACGCAGAAGAGCAGGAAGCTGGCCATCGAAGGGGAACAGCTGGAGGGAGTGCTGCCCGCCCTGGAGTTCCTGCGCTACGCGCAAAACGGAAAGTCCTCCGCCGCGGTGAAGGGCAAAGTGGTGGCGGTAATCGGAGGCGGCAACACGGCCATCGACTCGGTGCGCACGGCCCGCAGGCTGGGGGCCAAAGAGGCGCTGCTGATCTACCGCCGCACGCGGGCGGAAATGCCGGCCCAGGCGGAGGAGGTAGAGGCTGCCGAGGAGGAGGGAATCAAGCTGCACTTCCTGCTGGCGCCCAGGGAGATCCGCGGCAAGAGCGGAAAGGTGAGTGAGCTGCTGTGCTCCAAAATGCGGCTGGGACCACCGGATGCCTCCGACCGGCGCCGGCCGATACCCGTCTCGGGTCAGAGCGAAAGGATTGCCGCGGATGTGATCATCTCTGCTCTGGGCCAGGAGGTGGATACCGCTCTGGTTGACAGCGAGGGCGGAAAACTCGACATGGCCAGAGGCCTGGTCAAGGCCGACCCGGTAACCCTGGAAACCAGCATGCCCGGCGTGTTCGCCGGGGGAGACCTGGTCGGCGCCGGGGGCTACGTGGTGCATGCCATCGCCCACGGCCACGCTGCGGCCGAGTCCATCGACCGCTACCTGAACAAGAAGGATCTGCGGGAAGGACGCACGGCGGAACCGGTCCTGACCGCTCCCATGCCCGAAGAGTACCACGAGAAAAAGGCCCGGACCCCCATCCCGATGCTGGATGCGAGCAAACGGGTGGGCAGCTTTGCCGAGGTGGAGCTGGGTTTGAGCGAACAGCAGGCTATAGAGGAGGCCAGCCGCTGCCTGAACTGCGGCGGGTGCTGCGAGTGCCTGCAGTGCGTGGCCCACTGCGAGGCCGATGCCATCGATCATACCCAGAAGGACCGGGAGGTGGAGCTTCACGTCGGCGCCATCCTGGTCGCTTCGGGCTGTGAGAAGTACGATCCCAAGCCCATGTACCACCTGGGCTACGGCAAGTACGCCGACGTGGTGACCAGCATTCAATTCGAACGCATCCTCTCCGCTTCCGGTCCCTTCGAGGGGCACATTCAGCGGCCCTCCGACGGGAAGCTGCCGAAGAAAGTGGCCTTCATTCAGTGCGTGGGTTCCCGCGACCCCGTGGCGGGCAACGAGCACTGCTCCTCGGTGTGCTGCATGTACGCCATCAAAGAAGCGGTCATCGCCAAAGAGCATGAGCACGAAATCGAACCCACGATCTTCTATATGGACATTCGAGCCCACGGCAAGGACTTCGATCGCTACTACGAGAGGGCCAAAAACGAATACGGGATCAAGTTCACCCGGGCAAGACCTTCCGGGGTCGAGCGGGACGAGAGTACGGGAAAGCTGGTTCTGGAATACGAAACCGACGGCGGCAAGGTTTTCCACGAGGAGTTCGACCTGGTCGTGCTTTCCATCGGTTTCCAGGCCGGCGAAAGCGTGCGAAAGGTAGGCAGACAGCTGGGGTTGCCCCTCAATCGCTACGGATTCATCGCCACCAGACCCTTCAACACCGTGGAGACCAAGGTCCCGGGCATCTATGTCTGCGGGCCGGCGCAGGAGCCCAAAGACATCCCCGAGACGGTGATGCAGGCCTCCGCCGGAGCCGCGGCTGCCGGAGAGGTCCTGGCGTCCAGCCGCTGGACCGAGATCGTCGAAAAGACCTATCCGGAGGAGAAGGACGTGCGGGGCGAGCCGCTGCGGGTCGGGGTGTTCGTCTGTCACTGCGGCATCAATATAGCGGCTACCGTGCGGGTACCCGAGGTCGTGGAATACGCAAAAACTCTGCCCTACGTGGCCTACGCGGAGGCAAATCTCTACACCTGTTCCCAGGACACGCAGGCTCATATTCGCGACATGATCGAGGAGCACGACCTGAATCGGGTCGTGGTCGCCTCCTGTACGCCCAGAACGCACGAACCCCTTTTCCAGGAGACGATCCGCGAGGCCGGTCTGAACAGGCACCTGTTCGAGATGGCCAATATCCGGGATCAATGCTCCTGGGTGCACATGGGTCTCCGCGATGAGGCCACGGAAAAGGCCAAGGACCTGGCGCGCATGGCGGTGGCCAAGGTGCGGATGGTCGAGCCCCTGCCCACGATGAGCCTCGAGGTCACGCAGAGCGCGCTGGTGCTGGGCGGAGGTCCCGCCGGAATGTCGGCGGCTCTGAGCCTGGCGGCCCAGGGATTCCCCGTGGACCTGGTCGAGAAGTCGGACAGGCTGGGAGGAAACCTGAACAACGTCTTTTCGACGGTGGAAGGTCGGGACACCCGTCCTCTGCTGGAGGAAATGCGCAGCCGCATCGAAGCCAATGACAAGATCACCGTGCACCTGGACAGCACGCCGGAAACAGTGCAGGGCTTCGTGGGTCAATTCAAGACGACGATCAATGGGAATGGAAAGGGCAGCCGGGAGATCGCGCATGGTGTGGTGATCATCGCCACCGGCGCCCGGGAATCCAAGCCTGCCGAGTATCTGTACGGCCAGGACGAACGTGTGGTTACCGGCCAGGAGTTCGAGAAGCTTCTGCACGACACGCCGGCAGAGCAGCTGCCGGCACGGGTCGTGTTCATCCAGTGCGTAGGCTCCCGGGAAGAGGGGCACATGTACTGCAGCCGGGTCTGCTGCCGGGAGAGTATCAAGAACGCCCTGAGCTTGAAGAAGCGCAGGCCCGAGGCGGAAGTATATATCCTGTTCCGGGATATCCGCACCTACGGGTTTTCCGAGAGCTACTATCAGCAGGCCCGGGAGGCCGGGGTGAGCTTCCTGCGCTACGATCCGCAGGCCAAGCCCGTCGTCCGGAAAAAGGGCGCCAAGCTTCTGGTCTCCGTGCAGGATCTGCAGAGCGGAGAGACGATCGAGATACCCGATCCCGACGCTTTGGTGCTGGCCGCCAGAATCGATGCGGAGCCGGGCAATACGGCAGTCTCCCAACTGCTAAAGGTTCCTCTCAACCAGGACGGCTTCTTTCTGGAGGCGCACGTCAAGCTGCGTCCCGTGGATTTTGCCACCGAAGGGGTATACCTGGCCGGCATGGCCCATAATCCCAAGACGATCGAAGAGGCAATCGTACAGGGGCGGGCAGCGGCGGCCCGGGCGGCCACGGTGATCGGCAAAGATCACTACCAGGGCGAGGCAACGGTCTCCGAGGTCAACGAGCTTCTGTGTATCGGCTGTGGCACCTGTGTGGAGATATGTCCTTACAGCGCCGTCAGCCTGGATGAGGAAAGCGGCAAGGCGAAGGTGAATCCCGCCCTATGCAAGTGCTGCGGTTCCTGCGCGGCCGCCTGCCGAATGGGGGCTATCCAGCAGAAAGGTTTCGATGATCGGGAGATCCTGGACATGATCGATTCGGCATTACTGGAGGAATACAGGTGACGGACCCTCAGGCTACTAGTACGAAAACCGACGAGCATCAGTGGCAGCCCAAGATCATCGCCTTTCTCTGCAACTGGTGCTCCTACGCCGGCGCCGACCTGGCGGGAGTGAGCCGGCTGCAGTATCCATCCACCGTGCGGGTGATTCGGGTGATGTGCTCCGGCCGGATGAACCCCTCGTTCGTGATCCGCGCCTTTCAAGACGGTGCGGACGGGGTGATGGTGGCCGGCTGTCATCCCGGAGATTGTCACTACATCCAGGGCAACCTCTACGCCCGGCGCCGCTACGCGCTGCTTGCAGGTGTGTTCGATTTTCTCGGGATCGAACGGGATCGTTTTTTGATGAGCTGGGTCTCGGCGAGCGAGGGTGGACGATTTGCCGAGCTGGTGACCGAGCTTACCGAGCGAGTGCGGGCCCTGGGACCGCAAACACAACTTTCTGGACGTGAACATGCAACCGGATGAAATCAAGAAATTACTGGCCGACAAGCTGAGGGGGGGCGAACTGCGGGCGGTGATCGGATACCGGCGCGGAACGAATCCGTTCTTCCACCGTCCCCTGATCACATCGGCACCGGAAGAGGTGGAGGAACTGGATTTTTCGCCTCTCGGAGTCGAAAACCTCTGCAACTACATCACCATCGAAGTGCGCAAGCGCCGCAGCCAGCGTCGCCAACCGGAGGAGCCGTATAAACCCACGGCCCTGGTGGTCAGAGGGTGCCATTCCCGCGCGCTGAATGTGCTGCTGCAGGAAAAACTGATCGCCCGGGAGGAGGTGTTCGTGGTGGGCCTGCCCTGCCGGGGCGTTATCGATCCCCACAAGGCGCAGGCCCTGTGGCATGAGCGAGCCGCGACCAGGGACCACAGCAAGGTGGTGATCGACGAACAGGGGCTGTTCGAGCTGAAAAACGGGGAGAGGGTACAGCTGGCCACCTACGAGGAAATCGCCGACCAGCGCCACGATCACTGCCGCACACCGAATCCACTGACCTATGATGTCATGGTCGGCGAACCTGTGGCCGAGCAACCGGTGGACCCGGACAGGCAATTCAGCGACGTGGAGGAATTTCTGCAGAAGTCACCCCAGGAGCGTTGGAGCTTCTGGTCCGAACATTTTGCCCGCTGCATCCGCTGCTACGCCTGCAAGAATATCTGCCCCGCCTGTTCCTGTCAGGAGTGCAGCCTGGCCAAAGACACGGAGCAGCCGGTGTCCGCGGACGCCAAGATACGCAAGACCTTTTGGCTGACCAAGGAAACCGACCCGGCGGACAACGCCTCCTATCACATCAACCGGGCGCTTCATCTGGCCGGCCGTTGTGTGAGCTGCGGCGAATGCGAGCGGGCCTGTCCCATGGGAATCCCCCTGGTGCTCCTGTACAGATCGCTGGCCAAACAGGTGTACGAAGACTATAGCTACGAAGCCGGCATGGATCCGGATGTCAAGCCTGTCATGACTCGCTTCAGTACCGAAGACCGAGAAGACTTCATGGCGGAGTGACGGGATGAGAGGAACAATATGACCAGATACGTAGAAAACGTGCAACTGTTCCTGAAAGACATAGCCGAGGGTTACTCGCTCTTGATTCCCCGGGAACGGGCGGAGGGATGGTTCTTCGAGCCGTACGAAGACGAAGAGGTCAAGCTGGAAGGTTATCCCAATACCATCAGTTCCCCGAAAGAGTACCTGTTTCCGCAGACCGAGACTCTCTATCAGTTTCACAGCGGCGAAGAGGGGCTGGAATACGAAAACCGGATTCCCCGGCAGACCCCGCGGGTGGTCTTTGGGGTGCGACCCTGCGACAGTGCCGGCGTGACCCGGCTGGACCAGGTGTTCCTGGAGGATTCCAGGGACCCCTACTACGCCGTTCGCCGGGAAAATACCCTCATTATCGGTCTGGTGTGTCCCGGCGCGGTGGCGCCGAACTGTTTCTGTACAGAGGTGGGGCTGAGCCCCGCCGGTTCGGATGGAATGGACCTGCGCGCGACCGAGCTGGAGAAGGGATTGTTAATCGAAGAGGTGAGCGACCGCGGTGCGGCCCTGTTCGACTCCCCCTCTCTGAAAAACAGCAAATCCTGGCGGGAGGCGACCGAAGAGGAAGCCGCGGAAGCCAAGCGGGTGCAGGAAAAGGCGATCCAGGAGATGGCTTCGGAGCGGGACCTGGCCGATGTCGAGCTGGAGTTCGAACACCCGATCTGGGCCCAGGAAGCCGAATACTGCATCGGCTGCGGCATCTGTTCGTTTCTCTGTCCGACCTGTCATTGTTTCACCATCGAGCACAGCGGATCGAAGAACAAGGGCAAAGCGATCAGGACCTGGGACACCTGCCAGTTCCAGGACTACTCACTGGAGGCCAGCGGCTTCAACCCCCGGCCGGACCGGCTGCAGAGACTGAAACAGCGGCTGTATCACAAGTTCAAGTATTTCAATGACCGCTACGGGATGCTGCTGTGCATCGGCTGCGGGCGCTGTGTGAGCGCCTGCCCCGTGAACATCGATATACGCAAGATTCTGGCTGCGTTTGAGAGGAAGAAAAGTGTTACAAGCTAAGCGAGCAGAACCCGTGTACGAAGACAACCCCTACCTGCCCCATTCGGCCAAACTGCTGGAAATCAAGACCGAGGTTGGCGGCCCCCGGCCGATCAAGCGGCTGAAGATAGAAAAGTGCTTCGATTATCGGCCGGGACAGTGTGCCATGCTCTCACTGCCGGGAGTCGGAGAGGTGATGCTGGCCATCAGCTCCTCGCCAACCCGGGAAACCATGGAGTTCGGGATCATGAAGGCCGGAGTGGCGACCGCCGGGCTCCATGGACTGAGTGCCGGTGAGTACATCGGGGTCAGGGGCCCCTACGGTAACGGTTTTCCCCTTGAATCGTGGGAGGGGAAGAATATCGTGCTGATCGGAGGCGGAATCGGCATCACTCCCGTATGGTCGATCCTGCTGTACGTGCTGGATAACCGGGACCGCTACGGGACTCTGGATTTCATCTACGGGGCACGCAGCTCCGCCGATCTTTGCTATCACGAAGACCTGGACCAACTGCGGGACAGCAAGGGGCTGAATCTTCACCTGTCGATCGACGTCGAGGAACCCGGTTGGAAGGATTTCACCGGTTTCGTGCCTCAGAACCTGCTGGAGGTCGCGCCCAAGGCCGAAGGGGCGGTGGCCGTCACCTGCGGCCCGCCGATCATGATCAAGTTCGTGATCAAGAACCTGCTCGAGCTTGGTTTCGAGCCTTCGCAGATCTTCACGACTCTGGAACGGCGGATGAAGTGCGGAATCGGCAAGTGCGGCCGCTGTAATATCGGTGAGCTGTACGTATGCAAGGATGGTCCGGTGTTCAGCTACGAGACACTCCAGCGCTATCCGGAAGCCATGGAGTAGCAGCCCGGTTTTCTAATTTTCCGCCATGATCTCATTGTCGTACTCCACCTCGAAGCGAAGCTTGTGCTTCGCCTCCTCCTGGGCCAGCGTCAGGAAGGTGTTCTTCAGGTCGTCGGTCGGCGCCTTGGCGGCAAGATCCGTATAAAGCCTGAAAGAGACCTTCTCCCTCTTCATGGCCAGAATGAGTGCATTCTGATAGGTCGTCTCCTCCGTCTGAGCGTCGGCGACCAGGTAATCGCTCATCTTCAGATCCAAAACCTGCTTCTCCGCCGGGAGCAGCTTCCTGCCCTCCTTGACGCCCTGGAGCTTGGCCTTGTGTCCCTTCTCCTCCCCCGCGAACTGTTTGAACAGGGTTTTCATATCGGGTCGTTTTGCTTTGACCGCCAAATCCGTGTAAAAATCAGAAGCCTCCTGTTCCCTCTCTATCGCAAAATCCAATACTCCGTCTACTGATTCGAAACTGTCCATGAAGTCCTCCTGTAGGGTATGCGATCATCTTAGTATATTTCCCGCTTCCCTCCAAGGCGTTTGTTGCTTGCTGCCGCCCGGCTGGTGTACTATGATCACGGGAAGGCCTATGAATTGTCTGGAGAGAACGCAAAAATCGATACGGGGACGGCGGATCGATCAAGTCCCCAATTTCCCGATCCTCCTGGCCCCGGCCTGCCAGCTGCTTGGAGTCAGACAGCGCGACTACAACCTCGATGCCGATGTGATGGCGGACACCCTGATACGGGCCAGAGATCTGATCGGAGCGGACGGGATCTACGTGTCCCGGGACAACTGGGTGTACCACGAGGCGCTGGGGGGCGAGCTCGTTTTTCCCGAGGACGACGAAGCGTACAGCAAAACGCCGATCCTCGAATCGGTCCGGGAGTTTGGCAGGCTCCGGGTTCCCGATCCGGAAAACGCCCCGGGCATGAAAACGCTGCTGGCTGCGGCCAGGAAGGTCGTTCGCGAGGTCGGTGACCGCTACTACATCCAGGCCAACATCGACTGCGGGCCCTTCAGTCTCGCCGCGGTGCTGCGGGGGGCCGAGGCGTTCCTGCTGGACCTGGTCACGGAGGAGGAGGCACGGCTGCAGGAGCTGCTGGAGTTCTGCACCGACGTGGTGATCGCCTACGGGCTGGCCATGATCGCCACGGGGGTGCACGGCATCCAGTACGGCGATTCCACCGCCAGCCTGGTCAGCCCGGAGCACTACGAGAAGTTCGCCCTGCCCTACCAGCGCAGGTCCGTCGACGCCCTGGCCGGCAGGGACTGCGATGTCTGGATACACATCTGCGGGAACACCGAGCATCTGCTGCACTTCCTGCGCCCCCTGGACATCCAGGGTTTCGAGGTGGATGCCAAAGTCGAAATGACCACGGCACGGAAACTCCTGGGGGACCGCATCGCGATCAAGGGCAACCTGGACACGACCTTCCTGCTCCAGCGAAGCCCGCATGAGGTGTACGCGGCGACCCAGGAGATCCTGAGAAGCGGGGATTTCAAGACGGGGATCGTCATCTCCCCCGGCTGCGGGGTGCCCCGCATGACTCCCCTGGAAAACCT
>JAFGQJ010000355.1 GCA_016935715.1 Spirochaetales bacterium | reverse complement strand
GGACGCATCAAGGCCACCGCGAATTTCGGCAGCGAGCTGGGCAATCAGAGAGAGCAGGTGGAAATGTGCAAGACCGGATCGTTGGAGATGGTCGTGTCGGCTCCCGGAACAGGTCCCGGCGCCTACGTTCCCCAGCTGCAGGCGGTGGACCTCCCCTATCTGTTCAAGGATGAGGATCACTTCGTGAGGGTCCTGAATGGAATCGAGGGGGAAGTCTCCAAACTCCTGGCCCCCCATAACTTCATTGCCGTGGGCGGCCAGAACATGGGGTTCCGCCACATGCTGGTCAAGAGACGGCCCATCGGTACGCCCGCGGATCTCCAGGGCCTGAAGATGCGCGGTCCCAATCCCGTGTTCGTGCAGATGTTCGAGGCCCTCGGCGCCGGTGGTATCACCACCGACTGGAATGACATCTACACGGCTCTGCAGACCGGCGTCATCGACGGCATGGAAGCGTCCCCCGACATGATCTACTCCATGAAGTTCCACGAGCAGGCAAAATACATGAGCAAGACCTACCACAATGCATCGTGCGTGTTCTACTTCTTCAACAAGGAGTGGTACGATTCACTGCCCCAGGACGTCCAGAAGATCGTCATGGACTCGGCGCGGAAGGCGGCGGCCTATCAGAACAAGATCGACCTGGAAGCCCAGGAGGCTTCACTTCAGAAGCTGATCGACGAAGGGGTGATCGTAAACGAGGTCCAGGACATCAACGATTTCGTCCGGCTGACGAAACCCATGATGGATGAGTTCAAGGCAAGAGGACCTGAGTGGGAGGATTTCATCGACAAAATAACGGCGATCGACTGATCGATTGCCCATCGAAGTCCAACGGGGTGTCTGCGAGGCACCCCGTTTTTTGAGAATCCCCAATGATCGGCTTTGAGTGAGGGAACTTCGACAAGAGCCGGGATGCATGGTATCCTACGGCAGGCGAGTGTATCCTCTGAATCTCTAAAGGACGAGGGTGGAATGAAATCAGTCTACAGGGTCATCAATGCGGTCAGGAATGTTCTGATCATCGCCATATTGAGCTTTATCATCGTGATCGGCGCGGTTCAGATCGTCATGCGCTACACACCCGGCATCAACGCGTTGAGCTGGGTGGATGAAATCATGCGCTATCTCAACATCTGGTTGATATTCCTGGCGGCCAGCGTCGGTGTGCGGGAAAGCTCTCATCTGAACCTGGAATATTTCCTGCGCAAGCTCTTCTCCGATAGGACGATCGTAATCATCAAGAAGGTCTCTCAGGTGGGGATCATCTGTTCTCTCGCCGTGGTGATTTACTACGGCGTGATCCGCGTTATCGACAACCTCCAAACCGTGATCCAGTCTCTTCCGATATCGATCTCCTACTTCTACGCGGCGATCCCGGTCGGAAGCGCGATCATCCTTCTGGATTACATCCTCATCCTGATCCATGGAGAACATCCCTTCTCCCAGATGAGAAGCGAACGGGGCTGAGGAGGCCGGAGTGCTGTACGTAGTTCTCATTTTCGTCATGCTGATCGCCCTGATATTCGCGGGGCTGCCGGTATTTCTGGCCACCCTCCTGACCTCCCTGGTTTTCATGTTGATACTGCATATCCCCTTCTCGGTGGTGATCATCAAGATATTCGGAGGGATCGATTCCTTCTGCCTGATGGCCATTCCGTTCTTCATCCTGGCTGGAAACATCATGACCGAGTCGAAGATCACCGACCGCATCGTCTCCTTTGCCAACGCGGTGGTGGGGCAGTTCAAGGGCGGGCTCGGACACGTGAATATCCTCTCCTCCATGGTCTTCGCCGGCATACAGGGTTCGGGAGCGGCCGATGCCTCGGCCATCGGCTCGGTAATGATTCCCTCCATGGTCAAACAGGGATACGACAGCGACTATGCCGTTGCAGTTACCGCCTCGTCGTCGATGATCGGCCCGATCATCCCCCCGAGCATCGCCATGATCATGTATGCCTACTACACGGAGCTGTCCGTGGGCAAGCTTTTTCTCGGCGGCCTCGTCCCGGGAGTGCTGGTGGGACTGGGCCTGATGACCGTGCATCGCCTGTACTACCGGATCCGGAAATACGACCTTCCGGCCACGAAGTTCGGGATCAGGAACCTCTTGGTAACCGCCGCAAGATCCGTCGGTGCGCTGATCATGCCCATGATCATCCTCTTCGGAATCGTGTTCGGCGTGTTCACCCCCACGGAGTCGGGGATAGCCGCTTCCGTGTACGGGCTGTTTTACGGATTCGTGATATCCAGGCAGCTCACCCTGAAAAAACTGCCCAAGATCTTGATCGATTCCGCGATCACGACTGCGGTGGTGATGATCAGCATTGCCATGGCCGGTGTTCTGTCCAACATCCTGGTGCGCCTGAACTTCCAGAACGTCCTGGTCCAGTTCGCGGTGGAGGGCATCGGCAACCGCTACCTGGCTTCCCTGGTTCTGATGCTGCTCCTCCTGGTCCTGGGCTGCTTCATAGACGTCCCGGTGCTGATCGCCATGTTCTCCTCCGCGCTGCTGGCCGCCGGAACGGCCATGGGATTCGAACCCATTCACTTCGGCGTGTTCATGGTCATCACGATGCAGCTGGGCGCCATCACACCACCGGTCGGGGCGTTTCTGTTCATCTCCTGCTCGATAGGAAGAATTCCGCTGGAGAAAAGCATCAAAGCGATGATGCCTTTCTTCATCGTCATCCTGGTCGTGACGATCCTGGTTCTTTTCGTACCGCAGTTGTCACTGGCGGTAAACTCTCTGTTTTATCCCGGCAGATAGAAGAGGTATTGAATCGTGAACTCTTTGCAGCGCATGAATCTGGTTTTCGACGGGGAAAAGCCCGACCGGGTGCCCTTCGTTCCCTCGATCTACGAGCACGGGGCCGCGGTAATCGGTGTCACCCCTTCGCAGGCCTCCACGGACGCGGATCTGATGGCTCGGGCCGCCGTCGATTCCTTCCTGGCCTACGGGCACGACCTGATCACCGTGGGGATCGACATCTACAACATCGAGGCGGAGGCCTTCGGCTGTCCGGTGAAGCGCTTCACCGACCGTTCGATCCCCGCCATCGACGGCCATCCCCTGGGCGGGATGGACACCCTCGACGCCTCCGGGCTCGAAGTTCCCGAGGAGGGTGCGGGCGGCAACAGGCTCGGGCTGATCATCGATGCTTCCCGCACGGTGATGCGGGAGGTGGGGGACCGGACCATGGTCTACGCCTGCATGGGCGGTCCTTTCTCCCAGGCGGTGGAGCTGCGCGGATTCGACAGGTTCATCATGGACATCTACGAGCGGCCCTCTACGGTCCATGAGCTCCTGGAGAAAACGACCGCCCTGTCGGTTTCCCACGCCTGCCGTCTGTCTTCCGTGGGTGTGGGCGTCAATGTCTACGAATCCTGGGCCACTCTGCCCCTGATCAGCCCCGACATCTTCCGGGATTTCGTCGTGCCCTACGAGAAGAGAGTCATCCGGGCCGTCAAGGAGAAGTACACCACGCCGGCTCCCGCGGTGATCATGGGCGGAGACACCAGCATCCTGATCGAGTTTTTCATCGAGGTCGACACTTCCCTGGTCGTCGCGGACTACATGACCGATTTCAGCTTCATGAGGAAGAAGATCCAGTCAGCGGGCAGCGGGATGGTCATCCGCGGTTGTCTCGACCCGAAACAGATCGAACGGGGGGATTGGGAGGGCCTGGAAAGGCCGATCGAGACGCTCGCACAAAAATCGGCGGGGATGAACAACTACGTCTGGGGCTGCGGCTGCGTTCCTCTGGACACCCCCAGAGAACACCTGCTTCGCTTCAAGGAGATGTGCCTCTCCGCCGGCATCCGTGAGGGAGGATCCACAGCATGAAGAACGAACACTGGGAGATCGTGAAATCCGTTGCCGTCGGGAAATCGACGGCGACGCATACGGCGTTCATCGTCGATTCCCCCTGGATTCCCGGTTATCTCGGGATATCGACGCTCGACTACCTCTCGATTCCGGAGGTCTGGTTCAGGGCGAACATCGAGGTGATGCGTCGATTCCCCGATGCGATTTTCCTCCCCGGCTTCTGGGTGGAGATCGGGATGGCCGCAGAACCTTCCGGGTACGGCTGCCGTTTCAGCCTGTTCTCAGACCGGCCTCCTTCCATATACCCGCTGTTTCACGACATCGATGAGGTGGATCGGCTGCGCCCGCCTGATCCCCGCCGGGACGGGCTGATGCCGATCATCCTCACTCAGTACAGAAATGCCCTGCCGATGGTGCGCGGGGAGGGATTGCAGATCAAGATCGTGGCCGCCCGCGGTCCCATCGCCCTTGCCTCCCATCTGATGGGGGTGACCGATTTCCTGACCGCCATGAAGATCGAGCCCGAGAAGTGCCACCGCCTGCTGGAGATGACGGCGAGGACCGTCCGGGAGTGGCTGGAAGCGCAGGCCGAGGTGCTTCCCGACGTGGAGGGCATCATGGTGCTCGACGACATCATGGGTTTCATGGGGGAGGAGGACTATCTGGAGTTCGTTCATCCGTACATGAAGGAAGTCCTCTCCCTGCCCGTCGCGGTGAAGCTGCTCCACAATGACACCCCGAATCCGGTCTGTTTCAGCCATCTCGCCGACCTTGGCGTCGATATCTTCAATTTTTCCCACCAGGTTTCGATTTCCGAAACCAGGCGGCTGGCCGGTGAATCGCTCTCCCTGATGGGGAACATCTCGCCGCTGGATGTCATGGTGAACGGCACAGCGGAGGAGAATTACCGGGAAGCCGGGCGGGTCCTGCGGGACAATTCCGGACACCCCCGTTTCCTTCTCTCCGCGGGAGGGGGGCTTTCGCCGGGCACCCAGGGTGCCAATCTCGAGGCCATCATCCGCGCTGCCTCGGACTTCGATTCACGATCCGCGGAGAGCAGTCGATGATCGGCGTCGCCGTGATCGGAACCGGAGCGATCGCCAGGTCGCACGTGGAAGCCTACAGGAGTTTCCCGCAGCGCTGCGAGGTGCGCGTGCTCTGTGACCTGTTTCCCGAGAAGGGGGAGAAACTGGCCGGGGAGTTCTCCATATCCCCGGGAATCCTCGGGGACTACAAGGAAACATTGAAACGGTCCGACGTGGATCTGGTTTCGATCTGTCTTCCTCCCTCCCTTCACGCGGAGGTATCCATTGCGGCCGCGGAGGCGGGAAAACACGTTCTGGTGGAAAAACCGATGGCTTCTTCACTGCAGGAGTGCGATGCCATGATCGCCGCCTCCGAGCGCGCACACAGGCTCCTGTCGGTCGTGTCCCAGAACCGTTTCAAGACGTCCATGTGCAGGCTGAAGGCTCTGCTGGACAGCGGAGCAGCCGGCAGGATTCTCCACACCACGGTGAACTCCCTCTGGTGGCGGGGACAGAGCTACTACGACCTGTGGTGGCGGGGCACCTGGGAGAAGGAGGGAGGCGGCTGCACGATCAACCATGCGGTTCACCACGTCGATCTCCTGCTCTGGATGCTCGGCATGCCCGAGGAGCTGAGCTCCGTGTTCGCCAATCTCAACCACGCCAATTCGGAAACCGAGGATTTCTCGACTTCCGTTCTGAAATACCGCGACGGGTCGATCGCCCAGCTCACCGCCTCTCTGGTTCACCACGGGGAGCAGCAGCAGATGATCTTTCAGACGGAGAAGGCCCGTCTCTGCATGCCCTGGCAGGTGAACGCCTCGGAGGAGAAGGAAAACGGTTTCCCGGAGCCATGTCCCGAAACGGAGCAGAGGCTGCAGCGGCTCTACGAATCCCGGCCCCCCCTGAAGCACGAGGGGCATGCCGGGCAGATCGACGATCTGCTCTCCGCCATCGAGCAAGGGGGGCAAGCCGCGATAGACGGGAAGGCGGGGCGGACAACCCTCGAGCTCATCATCGGCATCTATCGATCGGCCGCGACCGGCAAGACCGTGTCCTTCCCCCTTTCGGCAGCGGACCCGATGTACGCAAAGGACAGCATGATCGCCGGGATGCCGCGCTTCCACGAGAAAACAAGGAGCATCGACAACTTCTCGAAACCCTCGGATATCACCCTGGGACGGGACATGGGCAGGTAGCAGGCAAGGAGGATCCGCCGTGCAGAAAAAAAGCAATGGCATGAGCTATGCCCCGAAAGGCAAGGCCGAGCCCGTTTGCGCCAGGGGAGAGTTCCCCGTCGGAGTGATCGGACTGGCCCACGGGCACATCTACGGGATGTGCAACGGTCTCAGTGAAGCGGGCGCAGACATCGTCAGGGTGTACGACCCGGATCCCCTGAAGGTGAAGGCCTTCCGCGACCTCTTCCCCTCGGCCGCGGCAGCGGAAAGCGAAGGGGAGATCCTGGAGGACCAGCGGATCAAGATGGTCGCCTCCGCGGGCGTTCCGGACACCCGGGGTCCGCTGGGACTCCGGGTCATGGAGCAGGGCAAGGACTACTTCAGCGACAAGCCGCCTCTCATCACCATGGAGCAGCTCGCCGCGGCGCGGGAAGCCAGAGCCCGCACGGGAATGAAGTACGCGGTCTACTACTCGGAGCGCCTCCACGTGGAAGCGGCCACACTGGCCGGCCGGATGATACAGGAGGGAAGGATCGGCCGGGTCCTGCAGGTCATCGGCCTGGGCCCGCACCGCATCAGCCTGGATCAGCGTCCCGACTGGTTCTTCGACAGGTCCCGCTACGGGGGGATCCTGGTCGATATCGGCTGCCATCAGATCGAGCAGTTCCTCTTCTTCACCGGAGCCGTGGATGCGAAGGTACTCCAGAGCAAGACGGCCAACTACCGCTTCAAACAGTATCCCGGCTTCGAAGACTTCGGCGATGCCACCCTGGTGGGAGACAACGGGGCAACCCAGTACTTCCGGGTGGACTGGTTTACTCCCGACGGACTGGGCGCCTGGGGCGACGGCCGCACCTTCATCCTGGGAACCGAGGGGTATATCGAGCTTCGGAAATACATCGACGTGGGACGCAGCAAAGAGGGGGATCACCTGTTCCTGGTGGACCGGGAGGGCGAGCACTACCACAGCGCCGCCGGGCGCGCGGGATTTCCCTTTTTCGGCGAGCTGATCCGGGACTGCCTGGACAGGACGGACAAGGCCTACTCCCAGGCCGGTTTCTTCAAGGCGATCGAGCTCGCCATCACCGCGCAGCGGCAGGCTCTCGAGGTGGAGTAGCCCGCGGCATCGCCCCCCGCGGCATCCCGCCCCGCGGCATCCCGCCCCGCGGCATCCCGCCCCGCCGGCAATCCTCTATCCGGAGGACCTGAAGCACCCGGGGGGAATCCTACACGCCTCTGCCACGACTACGCCCGCTTTTACCGCCCTCGAGCTCCTCCATCCGTGCCAGGGACCAGGAAACTACTTCATCGTAGGATTCCGCTTTTAATGAGTACGGTATCGAAACCTCATTCCCGGAAGCACGCATCGCGCTTTTGTCTCCAAGAACCGATTTGAGCTTTTCCTCGAGCTGGAGAGCGCACTTCCGCCCCAGGTTACTGACTGCTCTCAACAGCTGGTGCTCCTGTATTCCCAGACGGAGGTTCTCCAGACGCAGGGAAGAGATTGGACGGACGCTCTTGCCAGGATAGACGAGGAACATCTCGCCGGCTTCCCACTCACGTGAGCCGGGATACACGAACCGCGGCCGGTTCCATGGGTCATTCGGCCATATCGCCAGCGCCCAGCGCAGAAAACCGTCCATACCAAAATAGAAATTCAGCCAGGGCAAGATTCTGTTTTCCAGCAGAGGGGAGCTCAACGTGCTGTTGGGCTTCTCCGGAACACAACTGACGTACCAGGAAATTTTCCCCTTCGGCCCCATTTCCGCTCTTTTCGCAGGTATCAGCTTTTGAGCGCGTATCAACGTAGGTAAATCCAGTGCCCAATGCCTCACGTTCTTGTCGAACATGGTGAGAAGCTCCGGCTTCGAGATCATCATTTTGAAACGAAAACCGGGTTCGATCTCCAGCAGGAATTCCATCCACGCCGACAACCTGTCCGCTTCTCGGGGCTCATCCACGCATACGAGGGTCTTGTCCCACCATCCCTTGGCCTTCAGGTGCCGCACCAACTCCCTGATGTACTCTGTCAGCTCTTTTTTCTCTGAGAGATAGCTGTACCGGCCCCCCAGTTCGTCAAAATAGCGAATTCTCAGGGCGTCGTCATGATCCCGGAAGGGGTTGCCGAAGCTCTTCGTAGAAAAATTGTATTTCCATACAGCCATCAGCCCATAGATTTCGATTTCCTCGGTAATCCCTCTGTCCATGGCTGTTTGCACCCAGCGGTCGAATATCTCGAAATCACAGCTGAGGTTTCCCTGTTTCGACTTTCTAGGGCGTACAATATTGTACTCAAAGAGATTGGAAGGGTAGTCGGTTACCAGGTAACACTCCTGACCTATCCAGGGATAATCGGAAACCGTGCAGGTAATTGCCTTCTGTCCCATTTCACCGAGAAGCTCCAGTTGATGGTTGATGAGCTCCCAGTGCTCCTCGGACCAGAGGGGGATCTCGTACGTACGAGCCCAGTTGCAGGGATGCTGCCAGAGATCAAGAAAGAACTTGTCTGCTCGAAGGGAGTTGAACTCGAAATCCTTGAGCTCAAACCGTATTTGGATATTTCCTATTTTCTCCTCAGGTGCGAATCGATCCTGCAGCCAGAAATTGACGGAGATGTCCAAATCACCTGTCTCCGCAGCGGAAGACTGTTGCGGAGTCTTTCCGCATATCCATATGCCCTGGGGCTGGTTGCCGTTTACCTCCATGGATGATACATGAAGCAAAGGATCGGCAATGTACCGACCGGTGTCACCCTTGACGTAACCTATGAAGCGCTTTCCTATCTCCAAGGCCTTTGCGGTGTGTGTCGAGCCTGTAACCTCCATTCGTATTCGTTTGCCCAGGCCTTTCCAGCTTATGTGGTTGTGCTCATCCAGAGCGCAGACGAAGTCTTCACTTCCCTGCAGAAAGATCTGAAATGCGAACAACTGTCCCCTTCCCACGACTTGAACAATCCTCTGAGAATTCCAGAAATTTTCCGGAAGAACGTGGTTGACCTCGTGTCTGAAGGAGGGGCCGGTTATGGTCGATTTGAAACTGAACACTGGCTTTCTATCCCTTTATTCCGGAGAGAGTAACGCCTTCCACGAATCGTTTCTGCAACAGCAGGTATACGATGAACGGCGGCAGGAAGGTCAATGCCGCACCGGCCATCACCAGACCGTAGTTGGTCGAGTAGTTCCCCTTCAGTACCGAAAGGCCCAGGATGATGGTTCTCATGCTGTCGGAAGTGGTTGCGATCAGCGGCCACAGGAATGAATTCCAGGCAGTGATAAATGTGAATATAGTCAGAGCAACGAGGGCGGATCGACTCATAGGCAGGACGATTCTGGCGAAAATTGCGCTTTCCCTTGCCCCATCGATAACGGCCGCTTGAATCAGCTCGTCGGGGAGCTCCTGAATGAATTGCCGCATCAGAAAAGTGCCGAAGGGGGTGATGAGAGGCATCACCAGTGCAAAATACGTATTCAGAAGCCGAGCCCTGCTCATCATGAGGTAGAGGGGGACCATGATGACCTGGGAAGGGATCATCAGCGTAATCAGCAGAATGAAAAAGATGACATTCCTCAAGGGGAAGCTCTTTTTCGCGAAGCCGTAACCGGCCATGCTGCTTACCAGAGCGTTGAGGATGCAGGTGACGGTCACCACGACTGAGCTGTTTCCAAAATACCTGAGGAAATTGTAGCTTCGCAAAATAAGCCGGTAATTCTCGAAGGTCAGCTCCTGCCACTCGAATCCGATCGAAGACTCCGAATAGCGGATGAGCAGGGAGGTGGAGACCATGTATGCAAACGGTAGAATCATGGTCAAAGCGATGGCCAGGAGGAAGAGGTGCAAGAAAAGCGATTTCATTCTTCTATCTCTCCTAGCTGCTCTTAACTGCTTTTCATGTACTTCAGCTGGAACAACGAAACAAGTATGACGATTATCAGCAACACGTAGGACAGGGCCATTCCGTAACCCATGTGAAAGTCCTTGAAGGCGGTGGTGTAGATATGCATCACCAATGTCATGGTTGAAAAACCCGGACCTCCACCTGTCAGCGCATATACCAGATCGAAGACCTGGAAGGACCAAATCGTTCCCAGAACAACAACGAAGTAGGTCTTGCTGCGCAGCAGAGGTACGGTGATGCGAATAAATGTCTGCTTGTAGTCTGCACCGTCAATCCTGGCTGCTTCATAGTACGTGGGTGGAATTTCCATGATTCCCGCGATGTACAGGACCATGAAATACCCGACGTTCTTCCAGATGGTTGCGAGAATCACACTCGCCATTGACAGCTGCGAGTGCCCCAGCCACATGATCGGGCCCATTCCCGTCAGTGAGGCGACCAGGTTGAGCGGATCCAGGTTGGAGTTAAGGATTATCCTCCATATGATACCTACAAGAATGTAGGAGGAAATAACCGGGATAAAAAGTGCCCCCTTCAGGAAACCCGTCCACAGATTCTTCGCCATTGGTGCGATGATGACGGCCAGAAGCAGGGAAAAGAGGGTCTGCGCAGGAACGACTCCCAAGGTATAGACAAAGATGTTCTTGATGGAGATCAGACAAACCGGGTCATCGAAGATCTTCAGGTAGTTCTTCATCCCCGTGAATACCGGAGGTTTCACTACGTTGTAATCATGAAAGCTGAAATACAGGGACAACAGAATCGGGGCCAGGAAAAAAATAATCGAGATCACGCAAATAGGGAGGATGAAGGCATATCCGGAGAAATCTCTGTTTTTCACATGTTCCTTTTCATCGCTCTCTTGCGTGCGCTTACCGTCATGGAACACAGAAGCGGCGTAACTCTGAGGATTGATTCATTTCAGCAAAACACTTGAAGCGGGGGTGGAGAGCGCCCGCGAAGGCGGCTCCACCTCCGCTTTGAAAGGACCGTGCCGGACCTTTATCACCTGTCTGGTCAGTCGCCCAGGTAGCTGTTGCCCATCTTTGCGGCGTTTTGTATGGCTTCCCGGGGAGCTCGCTCCCCCAGCATCATGGTCTGCAGCTCCCTGAACAGAACATCGTAGACTTTATTGCTGTTTATTACCGGTTTCAAGCCGCGGAGTTTGCTGCTGTCCTGATTGTACATCTTCCTGAACACCTCTGAGCCGCTGTACGGTTCATCTTTACCGATGGGCGGCCAGGGATTGTATTTGTGGAAATGCTGCATCGACGGTCCGCTGGTCAGATGCCGCATCAGCGCGAAAGCCAACTCGGGATCTTCCGCCTTTGACATCAGGACAAGCTGATCAGCAGCCACAAAGGTCCCATAATCCCTGTCTTTCAGGGAAGTGACATAACCCCAGTTCAGGTCGGGATACTCCTTTTTCAGAACTTTATCCGCGGCGACGGACTGATAGATTGTAAAGAGGGCTTTCTCGGTGGCGAAGTAGTTGACGAACATTTCCATGCTCTTATGGGAGACGGCCTCCTCCGGTATGACCCTATGGGTAAATCTGAGGTCATAGAGAAACTGGGCTGCTTTCATGCCTTCCGGACCGTCAAAAGCGACCACACTACCGTCCTCGGAGAACAGGCTTCCGCCTGCCTGCCAAAGCCAGGGGTACCACAGGTAGTTCATTTCGCCCCAATCAGTGGCACCCCAGCCCGGAGCAAAACCCCACTGGTCGATCTTGCCGTCGTTGTCTCTGTCGCGGGTCG
>JAFGQJ010000068.1 GCA_016935715.1 Spirochaetales bacterium | reverse complement strand
TGCGTATCATCGCCGACGCCACCTTCAAGAGGTGGCTGAGGGAGCACAGCTATTGGGTCCTGGTCAAGTATCGGGCTCTGCTGGCGCTGGTGACGCTGCTGGAGAGGAAATTTTTCGACTGCTGCGGGGAGTATCTGAGCCCTCCGCGCTCCTACCACGAGGAATCCCCGCAGCGAATCCTCGAGCGCTTCAACGTGCGATTGGAGCACGACGGAGAATCCTGGGACAACCTGCTGAAGATAGCGCACCTGGTAAAGGAGTATCCGGACCTGCGGCTGTTCGTCCAGACCAACCCGGCCTTCTGCTGTCCCTCCCTGGTCACCGAAGCCATGGCCGGTCGGATCCAGGAGCTGACCGGCATACCGGTGGTGACCCTGACCTACGACGGCACGGGCAGCTTCAAGAACGACCGGATCGTTCCCTACCTGGCCGGCCTGCTGGAGGAGCGCCCGGCCGCCACGCCGCCGGCCTTCAGCCCGCTCACAGCGCCTCGATAAACTCCCGCACCAGGGATTGGAATTCCTGCGAGCAGATGTAATGCAGCCAGTGCCCGCAGTCTTTCAGCACCTCGATCCTCCCGTTGGGGAAATACCGGTTGAACAGGGGCAGATCATCAGCCCTGGCGAATGGAGACTCCCCTCCGGCAACCAGGAGAGCGGGACCCTCGTAGCGGTTTTGGAACACCGAAAAATCGGGGCCCCTGAGAAACTCTGCGGACCTGAGGGCCGGAACGTTCAGCTTCCAGTAAAAGCCCCCTTCGCGGCGCTCCACGTTCATCTGCAGAAACTGCCGGACCTGCAGCTCCGGCACGATCTCTGCCATGGCTTCGTCTATCTCCCCCCTGCTTTCGTAGGGTGAGAGGTCCAGGGAGAGGGCTTCGAACTCACGGCTGAAGTCGATCCGGTAGGCGCGGGGAAGGATATCCACCACGATCAAGCCCCTGACGGATTGGGGGCTGGACAGGGCGAATCCCATCGCGACCAGACCGCCCATGGAGTGGCCCAGCAGAACCGTTTCGTTCAACTGCCTCTCCTGCAGCCATTCGCGGAGATCGGCGATCATATCCTCCAGGGAGTGGGATTCGGAGTGGGGTGAGTCGCCGTGGTTGCGCAGATCCAGGGCAAAAGGCCTGGAAAATCCGGAGAGGAACCGGGCGGCGCTCAGCCAGTTTTTCGATGAGGCAAACAACCCGTGGAGAATCACCACGGGAAACCCTTCCCCGCCGAACTCACGCGTAGACAGCTTCACATTGTCCCCCTATCGGCTTCCGTCCCCCGGCTGCAGCTTCCATGCGGTGTTGCGGCAGCCTGGATCACGGTTCATTCCCATAAGAGCTCATCCGGCCGGTTTCCCGGCCAGCCGGATGGCCGACCTGACTCTTTCCTGTATAGATTTGCCGAATGGAATGAAATAGTCCGAATGAAATTCACACACGTATATTCCGCGGAAATCTCTCAGGAGCGAAAACACGTCGTCAAAGGGTATCGATCCCCAGAAAGGGGGAAGATGGGCATCTCCTCTTCCGAAAGCGAAGCGGTTGGTTTTGGGAATGGCGTTGTAGGCCTGCCGGTTGGTGATGCGGAGCCTCTCGTAGTCGCCCGTGTTGTCGCTCAGATGCAGATGGCCGATGAACGGCAGGCTCCGTTTCAACGACTCGAGAAAATCGAAGTGGAAGAACCCGGCCGCCAGGTAGGCGTGTCCCGTGTCGAATGTCATCCGCAGATTGGGCCGATCGGCGCTTTTTACGAGGTCGATAACCGGATCCACCAGGTCCACCTCGATGTTTTCGATGCATAGCAGAACACCGTATCGGGCGGCAAGATCGGCGGCTTCCCGATGGAGCTCCAGAAAGCGTTTTTCGATACTGATATCTTTCGTCCGGGCTTCGTAATGCAGGACGAGTGGATTCAGGTGCATCAGAGTGCAGATCTCGATGGAGCTGTACAGGATCTTTTTCTGCAGCTCAAGATTTATTTCGTCCCGCAGATCCACCCCGCTTCCAATGTGGGCTGAATACTCGAAATCGAACTCCGACAGCAGTGAATGGAAGAACTCGATGTACTCAGGTCTCTTTTCGCCTCCCACGATCAGGGGAAGCATGTCCAGGCTGACCTCCACGCTGTCGTACCCGCATTCGGCGAAGGATCTGAGCCTCCGCCGGATGGCAGAGGGGTCGGGATTCTTGGGCAGGTTGATACCGATGCGTACCCGGTCCGTTGCTGGTTTCATCCGTTCGGGCTTATGGTAATCCAGATCTTTCCGTCTGCCAATCCTGTACTGGCAGAACCATTCTACAACGGTTGATAAGTACCCTTCGTCGCTATACATTGAGTTCTACCGGGGCGACAGGAGGGTGTGGAGTTGGACAGGGAGCGGTCGGAGCGGATCGCGCTGATTTCCTGGATCGCGATTGTGGGAAATCTCGTGCTGGCCCTGATCAAGATCATCGCGGGCTTGAGCGCGGGCAGCCTCGCCGTCGTTGGAGACGGCATAGACAGCACCACGGATATCATTGCCTCCGGCATCACCCTGTTCGCCGCCCGGGTCATCGCCAAACCTCCCGACCGCGAGCACCCCTACGGCCATTTTCGGGCGGAGACGATCGCCACCAAGACGCTTTCCTTCCTCATCTTCTTCGTCGGCGCGCAGCTGGCTCTGTCCACCGTGCGCCGCCTGATCGGGGGAGAGCACGGGGAGGTGCCGCAGGTGATGGCGCTGTATGCGGCGGGGATCTCCATCATCGGCAAGATCGCTCTGTCCGTGCTGCTGCTTCGCTCGGCGAAGAAGCTGGCCAGTACCATGCTGCGGGCCAACGGGAAGAACATGCAGAGCGACATTCTGATCTCCGGGGGAGTGCTGCTCGGCGTGCTGCTGACCCGGTTGCTGCACTTTGGGCTTCTGGATTCGGTCATCGCCCTGCTGATCAGCCTGTGGATCATGAAGACGGCCTTTTCGATTTTCATGGAATCCAACCTCGAGTTGATGGACGGAATCGGCGACCAGACCGTCTACCCGGCGATATTCAAGGCGGTGGAAGAGGTCTCCGGAGCGGTCAATCCCCACCGGACGCGGGTGCGCAGATTGGGAAACATGTATATCATCGATCTGGATATCGAAGTGGACGGCGGGAAGACCGTCATCCAGGCGCACCGGATTGCGGTGCAGGTGGAGCAGATGATCAAGCGGCGTGTCGATAATGTCTATGACATCATGGTCCATGTCGAGCCCAGGGGAAACGTGGAGCTGAACGAACGGTTCGGCATTACGGATCCGGAAGGGGAGTGAAAATCCCCTGCTTGATAGTTGGTGCCGCCCTGTCGATGTAGAAAGCAAGGATTTTGTAGTCGCCTAAGGGTAAGCCTGCGGCGGATAGACGGCAGATGCGCATACCTCGTTGGTCGATCTTCCTTCTTCTCGTTTTCTCGATGGCGGCGGTGCATCGCGGCCGGGCACAGGATGGGTTCCGGGCGCTTGACCGCTCCCTGATATCCCTCGACAGGGATTGGGCTTACCGTTGGGGCGACAGCCCTCTCGATGCCGACGGAGTTCCCCTGTGGGCCTATGAAGCGGAGGATAGCCAGGCGTGGACCGGGATCAATTTTCCCAGCAATCCTCCGAACCGGGAAGGGTCGAACCGCGTCTGGTTCCGCACGCGCCTGCCGGATTTCGATCTGCCGGACCCGCGCCTGTTCATCTACAGCATCGATCTGGCCGCCGAGGTGTACCTGGAAGGAAGGCGGATCTACGCTTACGGGGAGATGCACCCGCGGGGTAGGGCCGCTTTCCGCGGCTGGCCCTGGCATCTGATAGCTCTGCCCGAAGAAGCGGCCGGCAAACAACTGTATGTGCGGGTATTTTCCGATTACAGAGACATCGGTCTCTGGGGCGAGGTGATTCTGGGATCGGGAGCGGACCAGATGCTCAGGATCGTCAGGCGGGACAGTATCCGCATCATCGTGGCCGTGATCTCCCTCACCTTGAGCCTGGTCTTCCTGCTGATCTATTTTCTGCGGGAGCGGCAGCATTCATTCCTCTACCTCTGCCTGATCACTCTGGCTCTGGTCATCAGGGTTTTCAGTGAAACACACGTCAAACAGCTCCTCCTGCAGGCGCCGCTGTTTTTCGAGTATGTGAAGGCCGTCAGCTATTTCCTCCTGCCACCCCTCGTGATCCTGTTTTTGCAGGAGATCCTGGGTGCCCGCTACCGAAAGATAACCCGGGCGGCGGCCGCTGTCGTGCTGGGCCTGTTCGGATTCACCATCATCGGTTGCGCCGTCGGCTGGATCAGGCTGTGCGACACCTATCTGCTGCTCGATGGGGTGGCGGTCTGCACCATGGTTTTTCTGGGCGTTCTGAGCGTAAGAGCTGCTGCGGCCGGGAATGTCGAGGCTCGACTGGTTTGTTTCAATTTCATCCTGTTCGGCCTGCTGGCGCTGTACAGCATCCTGGTCGGGAACGGCGTCTTCCCGTGGACCGACGAAATCAACTACCTCCTGCTCTTTCAGTTCTCCCTCGGTCTGGCGGTCATTCTGATCAGGCGGCTGGTATCGTTTCGTTACAGGATGGAGGAGTACAGCAGCAAGCTCCAGATGCAGTCGGAGGAGCTGCAGACGCTGAATCAATCCCTGGAGGAGAAGGTGCAGGAGCGGACGCGCCAGCTGGAAGTGGCGAACCGGCAGCTTCGGGAGGAGAAGATCACCCTTCAGATCACCTCCATCACCGACGGGCTCACCGGCGTGCACAACCGCACCTACGCCCTGGAACGCCTGGAGCAGGAGGTCGGGGAAGCGAAGCGCTACCGCAAGAGCCTGTCGGTGATCATGTTCGACCTCGATCATTTCAAGCGGGTGAACGATTTTTTCGGTCACCAGGTTGGTGATTCGGTTCTCCAGCGGGTAGCGCAGATCTTTCGCTACACGATGCGGGATTCGGATCTGGTCGGCAGATACGGCGGCGAGGAGTTCCTCATCGTTCTGCCCGAAACCGACTGCAGCGAAGCGGCTCTGGTGGCAGAGCGGATTCGCGGGGACATAGAAGCCCAAAGCTGGTCGGAGCCCCAGCTGCACGTCACCATCAGCGGCGGGGTGTCGGAGTACGCCGGGGGAAGCGCCGAGCAGCTGATCCGCAGAGCCGATTCGCTGATGTACCGGGCCAAACAGCTGGGCCGGAATCAGATCGTCAGTGAGACCACGCTGAACCGCCGCGCTTCTGCAGACGCCGGCTAGATTTCGATGATATTGTCTGCCTGCGGGAGAACGATATGCCGGAAAAGAAGCTGATACCTCTGTTTCCCCTTGGGCTGGTGCTCCTTCCCGGTCTGCCCCTGCCCCTGCACATCTTCGAAGAGCGGTACAAACAGATGATCGGGGAGTGCCTGGAGCGCCGGGAGGTGTTCGGGTTGGTTGCCTACACCGGTTCGCAGATCAAGTCCAAGGGCTGCACGGCCCGAATCGTCGACGTGGTGCAGCGCTACGAGGACGGAAGGCTGGATATCATGACCGTCGGTGAGCGGCGGTTCGTGATCCTGGAGCAGGATGAGAGCAAGCCCTATCTCCAGGGACGGGTCGAGTACTTCGATGACGAACAGGAGGAGCCGGAAGACCGGGACCGTGAGCTGGCGCTCAAGGGGCTGATCCTGCGGGGTGAGCTGGCGCGACTCCTGGGCTCGGAAGAGGTCGACGACAGCTCCGGCGCCATGGAGCTCAGCGAAATTTCCTTCCTCCTGGCGGGAAGCCAGGGATTCTCTTTGGAGGAAAAGCAGGCGTTTCTGGAGATGACCTCCACCCGGCAGCGGATCCGCAAAGCGGTGCCGGCGCTGGAAAAGCTGATCGAACGGCTCAAGCTGACTCTGGAGATAAAGAGGATTATCGGCGGCAACGGACATCCGCCTTCGCTGCTGGGCGAGCCGGAGTAGTCCTACGGAAAAACAATTCGTTGGCCTTTTGAAGAACGAGCACCGAGGCTCCGATGGCGCCGGCGTCGGTGCCCAGGGAACTCCTCTGGATCTGTACCGCTGACAGTGGAAAAGACATCGCCCGCTGCTGCACCTTTTCCCTGATCTTCTCCTCCAGCACGGCACTGGCCTCTCCCACCGGACCGCCGAGAAAAATCACCTCCGGATTGAAAAGATTGATCAGCCCTGCCAGAGCGATTCCAAGGTACGTAGCGATCTCATCCAGGGTTTCAAGCGCCGCGGCATCGCCTCGCTCGGCTGCGTAAAAGACATCCCGGGCGGTGATGAGCTCCGGATGATGGCCCGACTTGCTCTTCAGGATACCCCCTTGTGTTTTTCGCAGCCGCTGGCGGGCCAGGTTGGCGATCGCCTCTTCCGATACCAGCTGCTGCAGGCAGCCGCGGTTGCCGCAGGGACAAAGTGGGCCGTCCGGGACGATCGTGAGGTGTCCGACCTCGCCTGCGCTGGAATTCGCCCCCACGAGCAGGCTGCCCTGATGGATGATCCCCGCCGCGACACCGGTCCCGATCGACACGTAGATCAGATCCTTCACGCCTTTCCTGGTTCCGTACCAGTACTCCGCCAGGGCACCTACCTTGCTCCTGTTGGCGATATAGGTTTCGATCCCCGTGGCATCTTCGACGAGCCGCCGGAAAGGCACGTCCACCCACCCGATGTCGGCGGCCAGCTTGATCACGCCGTTGCGGATATCGACGAGGCCGGGAGTCCCCAGACCGATGGCGGGAAGAATTTTTTCTGAAATACCTTCGCTGATCGTTTGCAGCCCGTCTGAAAGGGCCGCGACGGATGCCGTGGGTGTTCCCGGCTGGATATGGATCCTGTGACGGCGCAGTACCCGGGCATCCAGATTCACCACGACGATGTTCCAATCGTATTCATGCATGCAGGCGCCTACGGCATAGGCCGCATCGGGGTCGAAGCGCAGGATCACCGGAGGTCGCCCCCCGCTCGAATCCGCGAGTCCGGACTCGACGGCAAGACCTGTTTCCAGAAGCTCATCCGCGAGCAGGGAAATCGTGGCTCTGCTCAATCCCGTTCTCTCGGCAAGCTCGGGACGGGAAATGGAATGAGCGCTCTGCAGGATATCGAATGCAAGCCTGCGGTTGAGATTCTTGAGCAGCTTCGGTTTTGCGGTCGTTCGTCTGTTCATTCCTGGAGTCGTCGTACGCTTCCTATAATAGAAGGAATGCCGAACTTTGTCAAAGAAGTGAACAAACCTGGCAAACCACAGGGGATCTTTCCCCAAATGAAGGGGACGCGCCGGCTGCAGGCCACGGGTATTCATCGATCTTTTAATGCCAATTTGACAAAGTGAGTCGCCTGTGGTACGATAGCTGATCCTGTAAATCGATTTCCCCCCGCAGTGGGGGAGCTAAGGAGGTTTTCATGAAAAGTCTGATCGCACGCAGCTTCTTCGTCCTGCTGTTCGCTCTGATGGCGGCGTCTGTCTGTTTCGCCGGCGCCCAGGGCGAGGCGGAGAAAGAGGTGGTCAACCTGACCTACTGGTCGGTCTGTAATTTCCCGGGATACGACCCCTTCTGGGAAGAGATCGCGAAGAGGCTCAACGCCGAGCGGCCGGAGGTCGATCTGACCCTGACTCTGACCTGCATCCCGTACCAGGGCTACGAGGCCAAGTATCGCAGCGCCTTCGAGGCCGGAAAGGGCCCGGACATCTTCTTCGACATGACCCACGTCACCGCGGGGGAGTTGGAGGTCAGCGAGAAGATGCCCGATGACATCGCCAAGAAGCTCGAAGGCCTCATGGGAGGGCCCGGCTCGATCATCGGCATCTACGACGGGGTCCGCTACGGCGTTCCGGTGGAGGGCGGCTACTTCATGATGATGTTCATCAACGCCGACATGTACAGGGAGGTCGGGCTGGATCCGAACAGGGGGGCGGCGACCTACATGGAGATGCTCGACCATGCCAAGAAGCTCACCAAGTACGACGCCAGCGGCAAGATCACCCGCAGCGGCTACGCCATCCGCTACGCCGGGCATGCCTTCGGGATCGCCGACAAGGCGCTGCCGTTCGTGGACGCCTGGGGCACGAAGGTCCTGGACTGGGATGAAAAGAAAGCCTCCGGGTACGTAAACAGCCCTGAAGCGGTGGAAGCGGTGGATTTCTACGGGGGTCTGGTCACCCGGGAAAAGGTGTCCAGCGTCGAGCTCGGGGTGCCGATGGATATCTTCGCCCAGGGCATCGGCGGGATCATGTTCCGGGAGTGCTTCGCCGCTGCCTGGATCAAGAAGAACAATCCCGACCTGGACTACAGGGTGTACGCGCTGCCCAAGCACAAGGTTGCCTCCGGGTACGCGGGGAACTTCCCCTGGTCGTTGCAGGTCAACAAGGACGCGCCGGAGCGCAATCGCAAGTGGGCCTGGGAAGTGATGCGCTACTTCGTGGATCACCGGGAGCTGAGGAAGGAGCTGGCCGTAAACGCCAGCATCATCCCGCCGTTCACGGACCTGCTGAGCGAACCGGAGTTCACCTCCCATCCGGCCTTTGACGCCTTCATGACCATGGCCGCGGGACGCGCGGCTACCAATTACCACATACCCCCGGCTCAGGAGGTGCTCCAGGTCTTCGGCCAGGCGGTCCTGGACGTGATGTTCGGCAACGACAGGGCCAAACCGGCTCTCGACAAGGCGGCCGTGACCATCGACGAGATCCTGGCCCGCTACTAGAAGCATCGGGCCCGGTCGAGGACGGGCAAACACAGTCAATCGGTGGAGGAAGAAGGCCTCGAAGCGCCTCCTTCCTCCACTATTATTCATTTTTTCGCTGTAACAGTATAGTATTCGATCATGAAGAGCTCCCTTGGCAGCTTCGGCAACAGACGGAAACTGGCGGGATTCCTGTTCGTGCTACCCGTGGTCATCTACTTCGGCCTGCTGTACTACGTGCCTCTGATCACCTCCTTCCAGTTTTCCTTCCTCGAGGTCCTGCCGAAACAGCAGACCCGCTTCGCCGGTCTCGCGACCTACAGGTGGGTCCTCTCCGATCCCCTGTTCTGGACGAGCGTGCGAAACACGGCGGTCTTCACGGTGATTTCGGCCACCGCGATCGT
>JAFGQJ010000067.1 GCA_016935715.1 Spirochaetales bacterium | reverse complement strand
GGACCCGGACCCATCAACAGTACCTCTTCTATTCCATCCAACAGATTCTTCATAGCGGGGCCATTATAACCGCCGGGCGTGCCGGCCACAAGGGAGAAGGCGGTTTTCCCCGGTCCCGATTTCGGCGATAATGGGCAAAACACATGACAGGGGGAGGGCGGAGATGAAGCTCATGAAGGAGATGCTGGCGTTCAAACCGGTCAACATCGGGCAGTGGCCGGATCTGCAGAAGCTTTTTGGTCCGAACGGGGCGAACGGGGGCTGCTGGTGCATGTGGTGGCGGATCAAGCGCTCCGAATTCGACAGGAACCACGGAGAGGCGAACCGGCGGGCCATGGAGGCGATCATCCGCAGCGGCGAGGTGCCCGGCCTGCTCGCCTACCTGGAGGACGAGCCGATCGGCTGGTGCTCGGTAGCCCCGCGCGAGGCGTTCCCGGTTCTGGATCGCTCACCGGTGCTGAAGCGGGTCGACGATCGACCGGTCTGGTCGATCGTCTGCTTCTATATCGCTGCCGGGTACAGGCGAAGCGGGCTGACCCGCCTGCTGATCGAGGCGGCGGTCGACTATGCCCGCAGCCGCGGGGCCGCCACGGTGGAGGCCTACCCCGTAGACCCGGAAACGAGCAGGGTCGACCCGGGGGAGGCGTTCACCGGGCTGATCGACACCTTCCGCAGGGCCGGCTTCACGGAGGTCGCCCGCCGCTCCGGGCGCAGGGCGGTTGTACGCTACGAGGTTGCTGCCGCACCGCAGAGGTGACCGGCGCCGAAGATTGCTCGCGCATTCTTTGCGGGTTGTGAAGATCTGCATTCACCCCAACAGGCTCAATCCGCCGATTCGCTCAAAATCGGATCGGTTCCCGGTGAGCAGAGGATATCCTGTTTCCAGAGCTGTGGCGGCGATGAGAAGATCCTCGTTGGCTATCAACCTTCCCTGACTTCTCAAGTCTGTATACAGGCGCACCGCGGTCCTGGCCATGGAGGTCGTCAATTCAACGATTTCACATAGCTCGACGAAATCCTCTCGCTGCGCCAGGTGCTTTTCGCTTGCTACCCCGGCAAACAGCTCGTAAACCGTAATCGCTGATAGGGCCGCTTCCACGCGCTGCAGGATCTTTTCCGTTTCATTGGCCGACTCTCCACCGACGAGATATTCAAACACAATATCCGTATCGATGAGAATCATCTGCGCCAATTCTCCCGAACCTCTTTCAAACGAGACCACTCTCTGTCCATCTGCTCCGGGGACAGACTGCCCTTCAAGCGCTTGATGGTACTCTCGCGGTTTCTGCTCTGTCTGCTGAAATACAGACGTATCGCTTCCACGACAAGAGGTGAAAAGCCTCGAAGATTACGGGAGGCTGCTTCTTCCACTAGCTTTTTTCGCAATTCGTCGGGGATTTCAACGGTCGTTCTCATTACTCGACCATGTTATCATGCATGTGCATGTCAATCGCCTCCAAGCATGACTGTAGACGGTGCTTCGCACTGGCTACTTGTGACCCGGTTCCCGACTGCCGAGCGAATCGATCTGGTAGTGGAAATCAAATTCCTTGAATATCAGGTTCCCCTGGAAGGTGTCGTTCTCAAGACCCTGGGGTGACCAGAAATCCCTGCCCCAATCCGGGTCGAAGGTGATGCGGGAGAAACGGCAATCCAGCATCGAGGAGATCCCGGCGTCCGCCTTCTCGATGAATCCGAACGAGATCATCACATTGTCCTGACGCAGGTTCTGCTCGGTGACCTCGTGGTTCATGGAGACGATCCGCGTGCTCTCCGGCCGCTGCCCGCCAAGGTTCACCCAAACGTACTCGAATTCGAGCAGGAGCTTCTGTCCCGCCGCTCCCTCGCTGGCGGGATCCAGGCGCACGTGAACGTGAGGCTCGATCGGAGTACCGGGAACGTAACCGTGGGGTATCTGAACCTGGAAGTGTCCGCTTTGGAATACCCCGCGGCCGTAGCCGAACTGGTACCCGTAGAGTCCCGAGAAGCTCGGCCCCCTCTGCTCGTTGGTGAGAATCGGCACATAACAGGGGGGTCTGCTGAACTGGGCTCCCGCTACGGACATCATGTTGGCAGTTACCCGCAGATCATCCCACAGGATTCCGGCTTTATCGTGAACTGACATCTTGCTCCTCCCCATGACCGGGCTGCTAAGGCAAGAATAACACAAAATGAGTTGTAAATCCATAAAAAACGGTATTTCCTTGAATTTGCCGGATCTTATTGCTATTCTATCAGCTGGAATCACCGTATATTACATTTCGTGATAATCGAGGTTGAACGATGAACCGGCTGAAAAACCGAATGATCCTGGGCGCAGGGGCAGCTCTGATTACGGCTCTGGCTTTGGCCGGCTGCGGTCGTCCCGGCGGCGGCCCGGGCGGGAGGCCTGCAGCGGAGGGGTCACAGGAGCTCCAGCCCCTTGCCGTGGAGGCGTTGACCGTCACCCGGGGGGAACTGGTGCGCAATATCGAAGCTGCGGGAATCGTATCCGGGATCAATGAGGCCTACGTCGTATCGGAGACCCAGGGGATCATCCAGAGTGTCGACTTCGAATTGGGGGACCGGATCCCCGCCGGACAGGTCCTCGTGAAGGTGGATGACACCATCCCCAGGCTCAACATGGAGCAGGCCAGGGAGCAGTACGAGATCGCAAAGCTCGATCTGGAGGCTACGGAACGGCTGTTCGACGAAGGCAGCGCCTCCAAGGCGGAGCTGGCCAGGGCTCGCAGCGCGGTCAACGGCTCCCAGGCCCGTTACCAAAGTGCCCTGAAAACGTACCAGGACTGCACGATACGCGCTCCGATCGGCGGCTACGTCGCTGGGAAGGAATCGGGGATCACCCTCGGCAATTATCTCAGCCCCGGTCAACGCGTAGCCCGGCTGGTGGATATCAGCTCATTGAGGGCGGAGGTTGCCGTCGGGGAGAGCCAGGTCGGACTGCTGGCCGAGGGTGCACCGGCCACAGTGCTCATCCCTGCGGCCAGCCGGCAGAGGGTCTTCGAGGCTGCCGTCAGCGCCGTCTCGGCGGGCAGCGATCCGTCCACCGGTAGCTATGCCGTGGTCGTGACCTGGAGCAATCCCGTCGGCGGGTCGGTCAAGTCGGGGATGTCTGCAACCGTGTCCATCGAAACCCAGGCGCAGGAGCCGGTGATACTGATACCCTCCGCCGCGGTGGTCGAACAGGGCGGCCAGAGCTACGTGTTCACGGCGGAGGCGGGGCGGGCAGCCCAAAAACCCGTGCAGATCGGCAGGCGAATCGGGAACATCGCGGAGGTGCTGGAAGGCCTGGAGGAGGGAGAAACCCTGATCATCTCCGGACTTACCGCTCTGCGACGGGGCGCCCCGGTGCAGCCTTCGCTCATCGGTGACAGCGGATCCTGGCAATGAACTTCGGAAAATTCTCGGTCAACAACTCCGTTCTCATTAATATCCTGATGGTCTCCCTGCTGGTGCTGGGCGCCCTGAGCCTCTCCCGCCTTCCCCGGGAGCAGTTTTCAGAGGTTCCCTTCTTCTGGGTGAACATCGCCGTTCCCTATCCCGGTGTGAGCGCGGAGGACGTGGAGAAATCCGTTACCGTCAAGATCGAGAATGAGATGGAGGGCCTGGACAAGCTCGATGAGATCGTGTCGATCACCCAGGAGGGCCTGAGCATCGTCCGGGTGGAGTTCGACAGCGGGATCTCCAACGACGAGTTCGAACGTCTGTACCAGGAAGTGCAGACCCGCTTCTCCAAGGTGGACCTTCCCGACGGGACCCTCGCACCCCTCGTCGACGATTTCTCCTCCTCCGATTTTCTGCCGGTGGTCGAGGTCATTCTGGCCGGAAATGTCGAGTATGAGACGCTCAACAACAACGCGCGGCTGCTTCGGGAGCGGCTGCTGGATATCCCCGAGGTGGCGGATGCAGAGCTGGTCGGCGCCCGGGATCGGCAGATCATCATCGGAGCCAACAGGGAGAAGCTCGAGGCACTGGGGATCTCCATGGATGAGGTGGTCCGGGCGGTGAGCAGCCGAAATGTCACGATTCCGGGCGGTACCCTTGAAACCCGGTCCAGGGAGTATCTGCTGCGAACCGTAGGGGAGATCGAACGCATCGGGGAATTCGAGAAAGTGATCGTCCGGCGCAGCGGCGCGGCCGGCCTTGCCGGTGGGCAGAGCGGCGGCCCGCCGCCCGGCGGATCGCAGAGCGGCGTGGTGCACGTGGCCGACGTGGCGACGGTAAAAGAGGTGTTCGATCCGACCGGCGCGGATGCCCGCTTCAACATGCAGCAGGCCATCGGCCTGAGGGTCACCAAGGTGACCCGGGGGAACAGCGTGGCCGTGGTCAACGGAGTCAAAGAGGTCGTCGCCGACTTCGAGAAATCCCTGCCGCAGGCAATGACGATCACCCTGTTCGGGGACTCCACGGTGCAGATCCGCCAGAGCCTGGACGTGCTGGTAAACAATGCTCTCCTCGGCCTGGCCTTTCTGGTCGGGATCCTGCTTCTGTTCATCGGCGTGCGAAACGCCCTGATCATCGCTCTGGGGATCCCAGTTACCTTCGCCATCACCTTCGTCCTTCTCGAGCTTCTCGGAGAGACCTTCAACACGAATACCCTCTTCGCCCTGGTTCTGGTCCTGGGCCTGATCGTCGACCATGCGATCGTGATCATCGAGAACAGCTTCCGTCTGAATCAGGAGGGGCTGTCGCGAATCGACGCTGCGATCCAGGGAACCAACCAGGTAGTGGTCCCGGTCATCGCGGCGACCCTGACCACGGTTGCGGCTTTTCTACCCCTGATGATTCTTCCGGGCACCATCGGCAGATTCCTTCGGGTCATCCCTCTTACCGTCTCCATCGCCCTGATCGCATCGACCATGGAGGCGATCGTCTTCCTCCCTGTGCACTTCGCCGAATGGTCGGGTAACGGACGAAGACAGCCGGGGATCCGCTTCGACCGGCTCAGACATGGATTCTCCAGGCTCATCGACCGGGTCTACCGGCGGCGCTATCTCCTGGTGGCGATCATGCTCGTGGTTATGATCGGCACTTTCGCCCTGGTCGGCACCCTGCAGCAGGATCTGTTCAGCTCCGAGGACTTCACCCTGTTCTACATCGACATCGAGCTGCCTGCCGGTTCCCCGAAGAGCAAGACGGAGAGCGTGGTTGCCGAATACGAGCGGCGGATCATGCCCCTGCTCGGCCAGGGGGAGATCATCTCCATCAACTCATCCATCGGATTCAGCTCGACTGGAACCGGCGTGGAGATCAAGAGCAACATCGCCCAGATCATCGTGGACATCATCGAGAAGGACGAGGGGCGAACCCGCCCGATCGTCGAGATCATGCAGGAAGTACGGCAGCTCACCGCACCTGTGCCCGGAATCGAAAGCGTACAGTTCCGCCGGGCTCAGAACGGACCCCCGGTGGAGCCTCCCGTTTCCTTCCGGCTGTTCGGGGACGACTACGGCCAGCTGGAGGTGATCGCTGCCGAGATCAGGCAGGTGCTCGGGGAGTATCCTGAGCTGTACAACATCGGCGACAATCTCGAGACAGGCACGCCGGAGCTGCGGGTGCGGGTCAATCAGGACCGGGCCGCGGCCCTGGGCCTGAGCACCGCTGCCATCGGTTCCTTCATCCGCGGCTCCTTCGAAGGCATCACCGCGACCACAGTCTTCGTGGGAAACGAGGAGATCGACGTGATCGTGCGCTACGCCGGAAACGAGATCACGTCGGTGCAGCAGCTGCTGCAGCTCAAGATACCGAGCCCCGACGGCCGCCTGATTCCCTTCTCCACGGTCGCCTCCGTGGAGGAAGCACGGGCCCTGGCGGCGATCCGCCGGGTGGACGGCAAGCGGGAGGTAACGGTAACCTCGGAAGCCTACGACGATACCCGGGTGCGCATGATCAACGCCCGGGTGAAACGGTTGTTCGACGACAGCTTCCAGCCCTTGTACCCGGGGGTCAGCCTTAAGGTGGGCGGAGAGTTCGCCGAGTTCGGCAACCTGCTCACCCAGATCCTCCGCATCTTTCTGCTGGGCGTGTTCCTGATCTACCTGATCCTCGGCACACAGTTCAAGTCCTACCTGCAGCCGGCGCTGATTCTCGTGACCGTTCCCTTCGCCTTCGTGGGGGTTGTTCTCTACCTCTTCGTATCGGGGACGCCCTTCTCCACCACGGTCCTGTACGCCGGCGTAGCCCTGGCGGGAATCGCGGTCAACGACTCCATCGTCCTGGTCAGCTACGTGAACGGCCTCAAGAGCTCGGGAAAGACCACCGCGGAAGCGGTGGCTGAGGGGACCACCACGCGCCTCCGGCCGATCCTGCTGACCTCTCTGACAACTATCGCCGGTTTGCTTCCCACGGCCCTCGGGTTGGGCGGCAAATCCGTCGTATGGGGTCCCATGGCCAGCACGATCATCTTCGGGCTGGTATTTTCGACCATTACCGCGCTGTTCATCATCCCTTCGCTGTACGGGATTCTGGAAGACATCCGCGACCGCCGCAGTCGGGGAAAGGAACGCAGACGGGAGAAGAGGAAAATCCGCACCTCGAGAAAGGAATCGACTCATGCGTAGACGGCTCATATTTTCAGCGGTTCTGGCCGCAGCGCTGATCGTTCCGGCGTCTATCCGGGCGCAGAAAGCGCTCCTGGATGTCGCGGAGGTGCTCCGGCTGGTGCTGGAGCAGAGCTCCGTCGTGCAGATCGCCGACGCACTGGAGATCCAGGCGGAAGCGCTCCACCGTCAGAGCCTTGCGGACACCAGGCCGCAGATCGACCTTCAGCTGGACCCGCTGTACGGCTATTCTACGGGGGTTCTTACAGGCCAGACGCTCCCCACCGAAACTCGGCACTACGCCTCCGTCGGTCTGTCCCTGTCCCAGGCACTGCCGACCGCCGGCTTCGCCAGCCTCAGCCTGGCCAATGCCATGGGCATCACCAGCGGTCCGGACACGGTCATGCAGAATCCCTCGTTGAGCTTCGTGCTCAGTCAGCCGGTCTGGGTCAACGGCAGGCTCCTCGATCTGCGCCAGCTCTCGGCCGCGCAAAGGGCGAGTGAGATCAACTGGAGGAAGGCTTCCGCCGGCAGCCTGGGAGCCCGCAACGGCAACATCTACGCCGCCTTCAGCCTGTACACCCGGGCGATCGGCCTGCGCCGGACGATCGCCTATCTGGAGAAGAGCCTGGAACTGGCGGATCAGAACCTCCGGCAGGTGAGGATCAATTTGGAAACGGGCCGGGCTTCGGAAACGGACCTTCTGGAGCTCGAGATCCTGACCGCCCTTCAGCGGGAGTCCCTGTGGGAGAGCCGTTATGCCCTGCTGCAGGTGGAGCAGAACCTGGCGGGCACCCTGGGCCTGGAGAGAGGGCTCGGCTCCTACGATCTCATCGACACCTTTCCGGCGCCGGCGCTTCCGGCCGACACACGGGTGCTGGTTGCAGAGGCACGGAGCAGCAATCCGTCGGTGAGCCGCGACCGCCTGTCCCTGGAACAGGTGCAGGCCCAGACCGTCCTGAGCGGCCGGAACGACGCCCCCGATCTCAGCGTGGCCCTGACCCTGCTGCCCCTGTACCAGGGATCCACCCCTGCAGCACTGGGAGACTCCTTCTCCTCGTTCTTCACCGACGGGACCGAGCTGGACTGGTCCCTTGCCATCGGGCTGGAAATCCCCCTGTACAATGGGGGGAAAACCGCCTACCGGGAGCAGGCCAACGCTGCGGGCGAACGCGTCGCCCGGGAGACCCTGGCAGCCAGCCTGAGGGATGTCCAGAATACCTACGAGGCGCTGGTTCTGCGGCAGCGGATCATCCTGGACAGGGTCGGCCTGCTGGAGAAGAACATCCAGCTCAAAACGCGCGGCGTGGCGGATGAGCTGAAGAAGCTCGAAGTCGGTCTGGGCACACCGCTGCGGGTCGAATCGGCACGGCTGGAGCTGCTGCAGGTGGACAACGAGCTCTGGCAGGCGCGGGCGGATCTGTTCCTCAACAGCCTGGACCTGTTCAACCTCTCGGGTCGCTCCCTGGAACAGGTGCTGTCGGGATCCTTGGGATCCGCGGAAAAATAAACGTCCCCGGCGTTCTGGTGCGTGGACTCGGCCTGCGGCCTCATCCTATAATGAGCCCATGGACCTGAAGGAACTGCAGGCCGGGATCGAGCTGCTCTCTTCGATGGACATCGGGCGCATGTTCTGCGACGACTTCCTGCTCACCTGGGACAAGACGGAGAAGGAGCTGCGGGCCGTCATCACCGTGGCCGACATACTCCGGGAGATGCGCAGCCGGAACATATCCACCAGGATCTACGACTCCGGTCTGGCCGTGGCGATCTTTCGGGACAAGTCCACCCGCACGCGCTTCAGCTTCCTCAGCGCGGCAAACCTGCTCGGGCTGGCCGCCCAGGATCTCGACGAAACCAAGACCCAGATCGCACATGGGGAGACGGTCCGGGAAACCGCCAACATGATCTCCTTCCTGACCGAGGTCATCGGCATCCGGGACGACATGTACCTGGGCCACGGCCACACCTACATGCAGGAGGTCAGCCGTGCCGTGCGGGAGGGACACGGGCAAGGGGTGCTGCCCCGCATCCCCACAGTGGTCAACCTGCAATGCGATCTGGATCATCCGACCCAATCCCTTTCGGATCTCCTGCACCTGATCCACCACTTCGGAAGCCTGGAGGCACTCCGGGGCAAAACGATCGCCATGAGCTGGGCCTACTCTCCTTCGTACGGCAAGCCGCTCTCGGTACCGCAGGGAGTGATTGCCCTGGTGAGCCGTCTCGGGATGCGGGTGAAGCTGGCCTACCCCGAGGGGTATTCATTGGTCCCGAGCATCGAGGATCTGGCCGAAAAAAACGCCGCAGCCTCCGGGGGGGCCTTTCTGAAGACCCACTCCATGGCGGAGGCCTTCGCCGATGCCCACATCGTCTATCCGAAGAGCTGGGCGCCCTATGAGGTCATGCAGCGGCGCACCGAGCTGCTGAAGACCGGGGATTCCCGGGGGTTGGACGAGCTGGAGTCCGAATGCCTGGAGCTGAACCGGCGTTTCATCGATTGGGAGTGCAGCGAGGAGCTGATGGAACGCACCAACAACGCCCTGTACCTGCACTGCCTGCCGGCGGACATCTCCGGGGTGAGCTGCGAGCACGGGGAGGTGGCCGGGTCGGTGTTCGAGCGCTTCCGCCTGCACACGTACCGGCAGGCGGGCTACAAGCCCTACGTCATCGCGGCGATGATGTTCCTCAGCAAGGTGAGCAATCCAGCAGCCGTACTTTCGAGGATCCTGCGCGGCAGACCCGTCCGGGTGGTGCACGGGGCCTGATCGGG
>JAFGQJ010000066.1 GCA_016935715.1 Spirochaetales bacterium | reverse complement strand
TATCTGGCTTAGTTCGAACCTTGCACCGCCGTCTTCGGCATGCGCGGCGGCGTTTGACTGCGAAAAATAAGGAATGAGGACGAGGTGCCCGGCTCGCGCAGCCGGGCACCTTTTTTGCGTGCGAATTGACAGAGGTCGGTGTTTTCATTAGATTTGAACACGTTCTTCCAACAAAAAAAAATCGAATAAGGTGGGTATCCATGGCTAAAACGGCAAAGTATGTCTATTTCTTCGGCGGCGGCAAGGCGGAGGGGGAAGCCGCGATGAAGAATCAGCTCGGCGGAAAAGGCGCCAACCTGGCGGAGATGACCAACCTCGGCATCCCCGTGCCCCCGGGCTTCACGATCTCGGCGGACGTCTGTGACCTGTTCTACAAGAACAAGGGCAAGTATCCCGCCGGACTAAGCAAACAGGTCGAGGAAAACCTGAAGAGACTCGAGAAGCTCATGGGCAAGAAGCTCGGCGATCCCAAGGATCCGCTGCTGGTCTCCGTGCGCTCCGGGGCGGCGATCTCCATGCCGGGCATGATGGACACGGTCCTCAACCTGGGTCTGAACGACCAGGCGGTGGAAGGACTGGCCGCCCTGTCGGGCAACGAGCGTTTCGCCTGGGACGCCTATCGCCGCTTCATCCAGATGTTCGGCGACGTGGTGCGGGAGGTCCCCCATCATTCCTTCGAGGATGCCCTGGCGGCGGTCAAAAAGAAGAAGGGCGTGGAGGACGACGTGGAGCTGGACGCGGAGGATCTCAAGGAAGTCGTCAAGCGCTACAAGGTCATCTACAAGAAGCACACCAAAGAGGATTTTCCAGATGATCCGATGAAGCAGCTCTGGGCATCGATCGACGCGGTGTTCGGTTCCTGGAACAATCCGCGGGCGATCAAGTACCGCAAGATCAATGAGATCAAGGGGCTGCTCGGCACCGCGGTGAACGTCCAGACCATGGTCTACGGGAACCTGGGGGACGATTCCGGCACAGGGGTGTGCTTCACCAGGGATCCCTCTACCGGAGAGAATGTGTTCTACGGGGAATACCTGATGAACGCCCAGGGGGAGGACGTGGTGGCGGGTACCCGCAACCCCTTGGATCTCAAGCTCCTGGCCAAGCGGAATCCCAGGATCTACAAGCAGCTGGACGGCGTACGCCTGCGCCTGGAGAAGCACTACAAGGACATGCAGGACATGGAGTTCACCATCCAGCAGGACAAGCTCTATCTGCTGCAGACCCGCACCGGCAAGCGTACCGGGCTGGCCGCGGTGAAGATGGCCGTGGACATGGCGAAGGAGAAGCTGATCAGCAAGGAGCAGGCGGTGATGAGGGTGTCTCCCGATCAGCTCGACCAGCTCCTGCACCCGATGATCGATCCCAAGCTCCGCAAGACTCTGAAACCCCTGGCCAAGGGCCTGAACGCCTCTCCCGGGGCGGCCAGCGGACAGATCGTGTTTACCGCGGACGAGGCGGAAGAGTGGGTCAAAGATGGCAGAAAGGTGCTCCTGGTACGCAGGGAGACCTCTCCGGACGACATCGGCGGGATGCACGTATCCCAGGGGATTCTCACCTCCACCGGGGGCATGACCTCCCACGCGGCGGTGGTGGCCCGCGGCATGGGCACTCCCTGCGTGGCCGGCTGCAAGGCCATGACCATTGTCGGCAACGTGGCTACGGTCGACGGCAGGAAGTACAAGGAGGGGGACTGGCTGACCATCGACGGCTCCACCGGCGAGGTCTTCGAAGGCGAGGTCAAGCTGGTGCAGACCAAGGTCAGCGGTGAGCTGGCGGAGTTCCTCACCTGGGCGGATCAGATACGCCTGGCCGCGGTGCGGCCGGGAATCAAGGAGAAGGGTTTCCGCGTGCGCACGAACGCCGATCTGCCGCGGGATGCCAAGGTTGCCCGGGACTTCGGCGCCGAAGGCATCGGCCTGACCCGGACCGAGCACATGTTCTTCGACGAAGGCCGGCTGGAGATCTTCCAGGAGATGATCGTGGCCGAGGACCTGGAAGCCCGGAAGAAGGCGCTGAAGAAGCTCCTTCCCCTGCAGAAGGGCGATTTCAAGGGCATCTTCAAGGCCATGGACGGGCTTCCCGTGACGGTCCGCCTGCTGGATCCGCCCCTGCACGAGTTCGTTCCCAAGACCAGGGAAGATACCAAGGCCCTGGCCGACAAGATTGGAGTCTCCGTGAAGAAGCTCCAGGCCAAGATCGACTCCCTGCACGAGCTCAATCCCATGCTCGGCCACCGCGGCTGTCGTCTGGGCGTGACCTATCCGGAGATCTACGACATGCAGGTGCAGGCCATTGCCGAGGCCGCCTGCGAGGTGGCCAAGAACGGGGTCAAGGTGCTGCCGGAGATCATGATCCCCCTGATCGGCGTAGACCTGGAGCTGGAAATGCTTCACAACAGCGCTAAGAGGATCGTGGAAGATGTGATGGCCAAGAAGAAGGTCAAGCTGGACTACAAGATCGGCACGATGATCGAGATCCCGAGAGCCGCCCTGACCGCCGACAAGGTCGCCCAGGTCGCGGAGTTCTTCAGCTTCGGCACCAACGACCTGACCCAGATGACCTTCGGCTACTCCCGCGATGATGCCGGGGTATTCCTGCCCGAGTACGTGGAGAAGGGAATACTGGAGAAGGATCCCTTCCAGTCCCTCGACCAGGAGGGCGTAGGCCAGCTGGTGGAGATGGGCGTGAGCAAGGGACGCTCCAGCCGTTCGGATCTGAAGATTGGCATCTGCGGTGAGCACGGCGGTGATCCGGGCTCGATCGATTTCTGCTACCGGGTGGGCATGAACTACGTCAGCTGTTCTCCCTACCGGGTGCCGATCGCCCGCCTGGCAGCGGCCCAGGCAACCGTGAACAACCGCGAGAATTGAGACAGATTCGGGGGCAGAGGGCGGATATTGAGATGCCATCCGCCCTCGAGCCCTTTTCCCCCCTGGAGCGGGCTCAGTCGGATTCCACTGGTCAGCGGGATTCCACGGGCAGGGGCTCTGCGAACAGCCTCGCATCGATCTTGGGGAACTGCTTTCCGTTCTTCAGATAGCCCATTCTGACCATCGCCTCGGCATTCAGGACCGCCGCACCGGCGGCGCCCCGGATCGTGTTGTGACCCAGGATCACCATCTTGATGTCCAGGACCGGGCACGGCCGCAGCCGGCCGATCACGGTAGCCATGCCTTTCTGCAGCCAGGAATCCCTGGCCGGCTGGGGTCTGTCCGGGTCGTCCAGAACCAGGATGGGCCTCTGCGGGGCGGAGGGCAGGGAGAGCTCCTGCGGCAGACCGCTGAAATCCGAAAGAACCCGGCGGATCTCGGTCAGGTCGGGAGCGCCGCGCAGCTTGACGGAGAGAGTTTCGGTGTGCCCGTCGTAGACCGGAACGCGGTTGCACTGGGCACTGATCTTCATGGAAACCGGTTCGATCTCTTCACCCGAAAGAGCGCCGAGGATCTTCAACGGTTCGGTCTCCATCTTCTCCTCCTCGCCCCCGATGAGGGGAACCACATTGCCGAGGATGTCGAGAGAGGGGACCCCGGGATAGCCGGCGCCGCTGATCGCCTGGAGGGTGGTCACATTGACCGCTTCCACCCCGAAATGCCTCTGCAGAGGGGCTATGGCCATGGTCAGGAATATCGTGGAACAGTTGGGGTTGGTAACGATCGCGCCCTTGTGCTTCTGGCTGTGGATGAGCCGGAAATGGTCCGGGTTTATCTCAGGGATTACCAGGGGCACCTGGGGGTCCATCCTGTGATTGCTCGAGTTGCTGATGACCACGTGGCCGTCGGCTGCGTAGCGCGACTCGACGGTTCCGGCCACGGAGGAATCCAGGCCGGAGAAGAGGATGTGGCTTTTCAGATGCTCTTCCGTGCTCTTAACCCGCAGCTCCGCCAGGTTCGCCGGAATCGGGACGTCCTGTTTCCAGCTGCAGGCTTCGGCGTAGGGCTTGCCGGCGGACCGCTCCGAGGCGACCAGCTCTCTCACCTCGAAGTAGGGATGATTCTGCAGAAGCAGGATGAACTTCTGCCCGACCGTTCCCGTTGCGCCGAGGACGGCTACGTTGATCTTCTCCATTGTACACCTCCATCTCGGTCTGTTGGATCGAAACTACATGGAGGAGGTTTCGCTGATCTGCTTCCAAAGGCAGGAAACCAATAGCGCTCCACCACCTGGTGACAGTCCCTGGGATTTAGCCCAGGCGACCAAGCTCACGGCACAGGAGATCGCGAGCTTTCGGCGGATCACCCCTTTCGCAGACAGGTTCGACGGAACCCTGTTTCCTCCCCTGCGCTACTCTTGAGACCCGCGCCTCTATTGATCCAAATATTGGTTTGAAATAAATACCACAGGAATATGAACTTGTCAATAGCAGTATCCTTTTTTTCTTGTGGTCTCCAGCCCCTCCGACAGAGCGGAAGGGATCCCCCGATTCGCGTAAAATACCATGATTTGCAGTGCCGCTCGCCTTCCCTTATACTGGTTTTGACTGGAACTTCGATCAAGGAGCGATCGTGATGAAGAAACTCCCGTTTCGAGTCGAGGAGTACGAGGAACGTGTCCGGAAGGTGAAGGAGAGGATGGACGCCGCGGGCCTCGAGGTGCTGCTGGTGGTCGACACCGCCAACATGAACTATCTGACAGGTTACGACGGGTGGTCTTTCTACGTTCACCAGGGGGTGCTGGTGGGCCTGGATTCGGAGCAGCCCATCTGGTACGGAAGGGAGCAGGACAGCAACGGAGCCCGCCTGACCACGTGGCTGGACGAGGAGAGCATAAAGGGCTACAGGGACGAGTACGTGCAGTCCAGATACATGCACACGATGAGCTTCGTCGCCGGCCTGATCAGGGAGAGGGGCTGGGAGGAGAAACGTATCGGGCTGGAGATGGACAACTACTGGTTCAGTGCCCGCTGCTTCCAGGTGCTGCAGGAGCAGCTGCCGGACGCCACTCTCCTGGATGCCACCAACTGCGTGAACTGGGTAAAGACGATCAAATCACCTGCGGAGATCGCCTTCATCCGGGAAGCGGCCAGGATATGCGAACGGGTCATGAAGGTCGCCGTGGAAACGATCGCAGAGGGTGTCTGGGAAAAGGACGCGACGGCCAGCGTGGTGCAGGCCCAGATTGCCGGCACAGAGGAATACGGCGGAGAATGCCCGGCCATCTTCCCGATCATGCCCAGTGCGGAGCGAACCTCCACCGCCCACCTCACCTTCGATCCGGAGCGCCGCTATCAGAACGGCGATGTGGTCCTGCTCGAGCTGGCCGGCTGCCGGCGCCGCTACCACGCCCCCCTGTCGCGAACCGTCTTTCTCGGCAAGGCTCCCGAGGACCTGAAGAAGATCGCCGCCGTGGTGGTCCGGGGCCTGAACCAGACCCTCGAGTTCATCGAGCCGGGCGTCACCGCCGAAGAGGTGGAGGCCCGCTGGCGGCACTCGCTCAAGGGCACCGGCGTGGAGAAGCCTTCCCGGGTCGGGTACTCTTTCGGTCTCAACTACGTCCCGGATTGGGGTGAACGAACGGTGAGCCTGCGGCCGGGGGACAAGACGATCCTGAAGCCGGGCATGACCATCCACTTCATGCCGGGGATCTGGCTGGAAGAATACGGCTTCGAATGCAGCGAGCCGTTTCTGGTCACCGAGGCGGGCAGCGAGAAGCTGATCGAGTTTCCCCAGCAGCTGTTCGAAAAATCCTGATAAATCCTCAAAAACGGGTTGACAGCAGGTCCGAATCGGGCAATAATGCTGCATGTTTCATTATGATGACACGTGTTCACATAATAAAACAAGTTCGTACACCCCCGTCAGGACGATCGAAAAGTGTTTTTCCGTACTCGAGCACATCGCCGGCCGGCAGCCGGTGCGCATTCCCGAAATCGTCCAGGCCCTGGGAATGAACCGGGGCAATGTGCACCGGCTGGTGGCAACCCTGGAACGACTCGGCTACGTCGAAAGACTGCAGGACGGAAAGATCCGTCTGTCTTACAGGATCTTCAAGATGGGAAGCACCGTGCCGCGCAGCCGCAAGCTGGACGAGGTGACCAGGCCCTTCATGCACCGTCTGTCCGAGCTGTCGGATGAAACGGTGAATCTCGGCGTACCCTACGGCCATAGCGTCATCTATCTCGACAAGGTGGAGGCCAAGCAGTACCTGCGTCTGGATCATCAGATCGGCGAGCTCGATCCCCTGTACTGCACCGCGCTGGGCAAGGTGCTGCTGTGCGGATTCTCGGAGGAGGAGCTGGAGGACTACCTCGCCTCGGTGGAGCTTCGCCCGCGCACGGAAAACACGATTCACACGCGGGAGGAGCTGAGGAAGGAAATCCAGGTGGTGTGCGCGAGAGGCTACGCCCTGGATCTGAAGGAGCTGGATCTCAACCTGCACTGCATCGCCGCACCGATCTGCGACCACAGCAACCGGATTATCGCCGCCTTGAGCATCTCCGGACCATCGATCCGCTTCACCGAAGAGGAAATCGACAGATTGATCGCACCGATGCTCGAAATCGCGGCCGCCGTCTCCCGTGAGATGGGCTGCACGCAGGCGGAAATAACAACGTCGAACACCGATGAGCTGGAGCACAGGGCATGAATCTGGAACGGATACGTAAATTCATGGACGAACAGGGGGTTCCCGGAAGGGATCTGCACGATCTGCCCGATTCGGACAAAACCTTTCCCGATGGCGCCAACTTCCGTATAGAGATCGCGGGCATCGAACGGGCCTCCACCATGGAGGCGATGATCGATGAATCCCGGAAACGAGGGGTCGCGGTGCACCGGGTGGTCGCCACGGTGGGCGGCTCGACCTTCTGTGACGAGATGGAGCTTCGCGACATGGCGGCGATGGCGGCGGAGCAGCGGATCGAAGTGGTGATGTCCGTCGGGCCGCGCAAGGCCTGGGACGCCGGGAGCAAGGAGGGGATCAGCCGGGAAGGCATGATGCAGGGCTACCGGCTGCGCGGCTCCGACTGCCTTTCCTATTGGATCGCCGATATGCTGCGGGACATCGAGGCGGGTTTCAGGGGATTCCTCGTATACGACGAGGGCATTCTGGACCTCGTGAGCAGGATGCGCTCCGGCGGGCTGATTCCGCAGAACACGGTGTTCAAGTTCTCCGTTTTCGGAGGCTGCTGCAACGCCGCCGGGGCGAGGGTGATCGAGTCCCTCGGGGCCGATTCGCTGAATCCCCTGTCGGACATCAGTCTTGCCATGATCGCGGGGATGAGAAAAGCCCTCGCCATCCCTCTGGATATCTACCTCATCGTTGTCGATTCCTTCGGAGGAACGTACCGCATCTACGAGGCGCCGGAGATCTGCAGGGTCGCTTCCCCCTGCTATTTCAAGATCGAGCCGGGCACCTCGGAGTCCGATATCTACAAGCCGTGGGTTTCGGAGCGCTTTCATGCCGATTTCGTCAGGCAGAAGGTCAAGATCGCCTCGATCCTGATGGAAATAATGGAACGACACGGAGCGGGCCTGCGAATGTCCCCTCCGGGAGCCGCCGACCTGGTGGTGCCGGTGCCGGCCGCAGGCGGACGAAAAAGCCCAGCCCGAAGGGAGGAAAGAAGATGAAACCGAGCACGATCAAATTTGACGACCTTTCCCTGCCCGGAGCGCCGAGGATCGCCGTCCCGCCGCCGGGACCGAAGTCGAAGGAGCTGCTGGAGTACCAGGCCGCTCACGAGAGCTCCGCCATCTCCTATGCCAAAGGGATGCCGATGGCGGTGCGGCGCGCCAGGGGAGCGACCGTGGAGGATGCGGACGGGAACCTGTACATCGACTGCTTCGGCGGCGCCGGCGTGATGGCGGTGGGACACGGCCATCCCCAGGTGCTGAAAGCGGCCCACGAGCAGATCGATCTGGTGACCCACGCCCTGGATATCCCCACCCAGGCCAGGAAGGACCTGGGGGAGATGCTGATCCGGGCGCTTCCCAAAGAGCTGACCCGGCTGTTCTTCGGGGGGCCTACCGGCTCCGACGCGATCGAGCAGGCCATGAAGCTGGCCAAGTACAACACGGGTAGGATCCCCTTCATCGCCTTCGAGGGAGGCTATCATGGCATGACGGCCGGTGCCCTGGCGCTGACCACCACCGCTTCCCACAAGGAGGGGCTGCTGCCCCTGGTTCCCGAGGTGCACTACGCTCCCTACGGCTACTGCTATCGCTGCGCCTTCGGCAGGAGGCCGGAGGAATGCTCCATGGAATGCACCCAATACCTGGATCGCATGCTGACCGATCCCCATTCGGGAGTCATGAAGCCGGCAGCCGTGGTCGTGGAGCCGATCCAGGGGGAGGGGGGCTCGATCGTGCCTCCCGCACGTTTTATGCCGAATGTCCGGGAGATCTGTGATCGCCACGAGGTGCTGTTGATCTGCGACGAGATCCAGTGCGGCCTGGGACGAACGGGTAAGATGTTCGCCTTCGAGCACACCGGGACCGTTCCCGACGTGGTTACCATGAGCAAAGCGCTGGGCGGCCTGGGCTTCCCCATCTCTGCGATCGCCTACCGCGAGAGCCTCGATACCTGGCCGACGGCCAAAACGATCGGCACCTTCCGGGGCAACATGATCGCCTATGCGGCGGGAGCCGCCGCTTTGAGGTTCATGATGGAATCCGGCCTGCTCGAACATGCCGAGAGGCTCGGCTTGACCGCTCTGAAGCTGCTCGAGGCACTGGAGAAGGACAGTCCGATCATAGGGGAAGCCCGCGGCAAGGGCTTGATGCTGGGAGTGGAGTTCGTCACCGACAAGGAGACGAAGAAACCCGCTCCCATGCTGGCCAGGAGGATGCGAACGCTCTGCCACCAGAGGGGCGTGATGATCGAGGTGGGCGGACACTACGGCAACGTGGCCCGCTTCCTGCCTCCGCTGGTCATCAGCGAAGCCTTGCTGCGCAGGGCGATCGAGATATTTTCAGACTCGGTTCGTGAGATCGAACAAAATCCGTCATGAAAGCAGTGGCAGGAGAGAAAAAGTCCATGAGTGCAAAAAGCTGGAATGTCGCGGTCGTGGGAGCCCTCGGGATGGTTGGATCGGAGATGATCCGTACCCTCGAGAGGCGGAAATTCCCGGTGCGGGAGCTGAGGGCGCTGGACCTGGCCGAGAAGGCGGGTACGCCCGTGGAGTTCCGGGGACACACCATCCGGTCGCTGGCCGCCTCGGAGGAGAACTTCAAGGGCATGGACATCGCCATCTTCTCGGCAGGCGGTGCGGCCAGTGAGCAGCTGGCCCCCATGGCCGTGCGCCAGGGAGCGGTGGTGGTCGACAATTCTTCGGCCTGGCGCATGGATCCCAAGTGTCCCCTCGTGGTGCCGGAGGTGAATCCCCACGATCTGCAGTGGCACCAGGGGATCATCGCCAATCCCAACTGTTCCACCATCCAGATGGTGGTGGCCCTGAAGCCCCTTCACGAGGCGGCAAAAATCAAACGGGTGGTGGTCTCCACCTACCAGGCTACCACCGGCGCAGGCAAGAAGGGCAGCACCGCGCTGGAGGAGGAGTCCATCGAATTCCTCAAAACCAAAGCGCCCGTAGAGCCCCGGGGATTCCAGTATCAGATCGCCTTCAACGTGATCCCCCATATCGACGTATTTCAGGAGGGCGGGTACACCAAGGAAGAGTACAAGATGGTCAATGAGACCCGGAAGATCATGGGGGATGAATCGATCCGCGTGAACGCCACCTGCGTACGCGTACCGGTGTTCTACGGGCACTCGGAGTCGGTGAATATCGAGACGGAGAAACCGCTGGGGGTCGCGCAGGCCCGCAGGCTCCTGGAGGGCAGCCCCGGAGTGATCCTCCTGGACGATCCGCAGCAGCTCAAGTATCCGATGCCGATCATGACCGATCAGGAAGATGCAACCTTCGTGGGCAGGATCCGACAGGACGAGACCGTGGAAAATGGCCTGAGCCTCTGGATCGTATCCAACAACATCCGTAAGGGGGCGGCGCTGAATGCGGTTCAGATTGCCGAGACCCTGATAGAGAAGCAGTGGGTCAAACCGAAGGATGCGAGAAAGTGAACGGGGACTGACCATGGATCTCGGAGAGCGGATCGCCGGCCTGCGGGAAGAGCTGATCGACCTCAGGCGGGATTTCCACAAGCACCCGGAGTTGGGATTTCAGGAGCACAGGACCGCGGAAAAAGTGGAAGACTATCTGCGCGGACTGGGACTGCCCGTGAAACGGCTGGCCGGAACTGGAGTGGTCGCACTCCTGGAAGGCAGCGCAGGGAAGCCGGTGCTGCTGCTGCGGGCGGACATGGACGGTCTTCCGGTCCGGGAGGAAAACGAGGTTCCCTACAGATCGGTCAACGAAGGGGTGATGCACGCCTGCGGCCACGATGCCCACACCGCCATGCTGCTGGTGGCGGCCAAAGTGCTCGCGGAGCAGCGGGAGCAGATTCCCGGAACCATAAAGCTGGTCTTCCAGCCGAACGAGGAAACGACCGCCGAGCCGCCGGGGGCGGAGGCCATGATCGCGGCAGGGGTTCTCGGTGATCCCAAGGTCGACGCGGCCATGGCGCTGCACATCTGGACACCCCTCGCCAGCGGGCAGATCGGCACGGACGCCGGTCCGGTGACCGCCACCCTCGACGTGTTCAAGATCGTGGTCAGGGGAAAGGGCGGGCACACCGGATTCCCCGAGCAGGCGGTGGACCCGATCATCGCCGCCTCGGCCATCGTGCAGGCGGTGCAGACCATCCAGACCCGGGAGATCAGCCTGATGAAGCCCACGATCATCATGTTCGGAAAGATCGAAGGGGGAACCAAGTCCAACATCGTCCCGGATCGGGTAACCCTGGAGGGCTCGATGCGCTATCTGTACGAAGGCGGAGAGCACAGCGAGGAAAATCCGGAGGGCAGGCTCAGGAGGATCGTGGAGGCCGTAGGGGCGGCTCATCGCGTGGAGTGCGAGCTGGAGATCCACCGGGAGAATCGCGCGGTGGTCAACCATCCCGGCATGGCCGCTCTGGCCAAACGCACCGCCGAGGAGGTGCTGGGCAAGATGGGAGGGGAAGGCGACTCGGTGGTCTCCTATTCATGCACTGCCGGCGAGGATTTCTCGGATTTCGCCGCGCAGGTTCCCAGCGTGCTGTACTTCCTCGGAACGGGAAATGACGAGAAGCACAGTCGCTATCCCCACCACAACCCCCGCTTCAACATCGACGAGGATGTTCTGACCGTGGGGGTGGAGATGCACGTTCGCGGGGCGCTGAACTTTTTCGCAGCCAAAGGAGGTGATGCACGGGCAGAGTAAGCGGGCGAGAGCCCCTGTCAAGGGCGGAGAAAAAAATATACAGGAGGTGCCATGATGAATGGTAAGAAGCTACTCATTGTAGCGGTGGTTCTGGTCTTCCTGCTCGCGGGCGCGGGTGTGTTCGCGGGCGGCCAGAAAGGCAAAGCAGCCGAAGGTG